>CAZJUM010000001.1:0-42965 GCA_964549175.1 uncultured Pseudomonadota bacterium
AGAAAGGGATATTGCTGCTTAACTTTTTTGAACACAACATTTGACTATATCTCGCGAAAAAATACCAAAGCGCGGGAAAAAAGGTTCAGGAAAAAGCTCGGCCTATATTTGATTTTAGCTGGATCTCTTAGATAATATTATGAAATTACATTATAATTAGTAATCCAATGAAGAATTGTAGAGACATGGCTCAGATTTTTTGTTAAAAATTGAAGCTATCGTTCGCCTACATGAAAACCATACATCGCGGCTCAAAACAGCAGTTTGTCAAAATCGAACCCAACCATGCGACTAATTCTATCTACTCTGGTGTTTCTTTTGATTGGCGCACCAGCTCAAGGGAAACTGCCTGAACCGGAGACATTACTATCAAAAATCCTGGAAAGCTACCAACATGTCTATCAGTTCAATTTAAAAATCAAAGTTCGCGTATATGATCCGGAAGCCTTTCATTTGCTGGAAGAAAGCATTGAGGGAAATGTACCGTATATTGTAAAAGACAAAACTTATACACAGAATCTGATATTCATGCGGGATGAGTATCAACTCATCGAAACCAAAGATCTTTCCGATAATTTACTCCATTTATACTTCAAGGAGGGAGAACGGGTTGAAAGTGTTATTATTGATGAAAAACGCTCTTTTCACCCAGAAGATGTTGTTTTTCCGCATTCCATTTTTTTTACCAAGTTCACCTCGTTGTTGAAATCCGGTTTGCTTAATTACGGAATACCCCCTTTGGAAGTGAAGTTGGTAAAACATGATTTTCGATATCTTTATCAATTGGGAACTGATGAGGAAAACGTTAAAGTCGATCAAGACAATTTCCGAGTGTTGGAGGCCAATCGAATCATTAACATCCGGGGTAGGGACTATGGGATTAAAATATCCTTTCAAAACTGGGATCAACACAAAAAACGAATTCCTCGATTGACTCAATATTTCATCAATTCTCGATTATTCAAAGAGCTACGAATTACCGCAATCAATCACCGGGGCAATAAAACCCGCGCTCGCAATTTTATCGACCGATACAAACGTTATTTATCATTACCGACATTTTCCACACAAATAGATTATGCTCGTTAGCCATATGGTTTGGTCGAGCTATTAAGAGACCCCAGGGTATTAATCGTATGCAAATGTTATGAATCAATTAATCAAAGGCGCGCTCACAATTCTGAGCATTTTATGGTTATCCATAGCAAGCTATGCTTTAGAAGACTTCGATTCTATCAAGATCATTGTAAACAACCAGGCAATAACCAATAATGAGATAGAAATAAAGGTTTTTCAAGAACTTCAAAGGCAGAAAATTCCACCATCGGATGGTATCCAAATTGAGAAAATCAGGGAAGAAGTGATTGAAGATCTGATCGACGCCGCTGTTTTATTGTCAAGAGCGGAGGAACTATTCATCTCCATCTCAGATGATATGATTGATAATGAAATTGACTATTTTTTGAAGCAACGAAACCTAAGTCAGCTCGCATTTGAATCATTGTTGGCCCAGCAGCAAATCACTTTATCCAGTTATCGAAAAAATCTGGAAAACCGACTTAAAAGAAGCCGCGTCATCGCAAGAGAGGTGAGATCCAAAATCAGTATTCCTGAAGAACAGCTCAAAGCGATATATGACAATCAACAAGAAAACTTTATTGAGGTCCAAGCCAGGCATATTCTTAAAGTTGTTAAGGCCAACGATTCAAAGGAGAAAGAAGAAAAAGCCAAACAACAGCTCATTTGGATTAAAAACCAAATTCAAAATGGTCAAACTTTTATTGAAATGGCTGATAAATACTCAGATGATCCCTCCGTCGCCAATAATCATGGTGATTTAGGTTATTTCAAGCGAGAAGACATCATCAAAGAAGTATCCGACGTCGCTTTTTCACTAGCTGTGGGTGAAATAAGCGAACCGGTGCGTTCACCATTTGGCTACCATTTAATTGAAGTGATCGACAAAAAGAAAGAGCTGAAAAAACCATTTACTGAAATGCGGAATAAACTTTATCAACAAAAAATGCAGGAGATTTACCCAAAGCAACTGCAGGCTTATTTAAAAAAATTGCGAGAAAGAGCTTCCATAACTTTCAAATAGTGAGGATCTCTCATGCCGTAGTAGCCAAACCGGCAACCATGACTGATATCGTTTATATCAATAGAGCACTTTAGAAATCCAATGTAACTCGAATAACCTGATATCTGGTTTCATAATTTCGTCTTGACAGATGTTAAAAAGTATGTGGCGCATCGATTTGAACTTATTAAAATCACTCGGATACTCATTAATATTTAGCTTACTTCTCGGGCAGACTTTGCTTGCGCAGTCATTCCTCAGCAAGGTGGTGATCATTGAAGACTCTAGCACCGATGTCGTTAAAACAACGGAATTATCCTCAGAGCAAATTGAACAATCCGATGATGGCGCGATCCCAGTCGCCCCGGTTGTTAAGGGACAGCCTCCGGTGACTCCGGTTATCCATGTTGATGGTGATACTACCTCAGATTCAAATGAGACATTGAATTCTCTATTTGAAACAATCCCATCGACTGAAGAAACCATCCCCGAAATAGCAAACTCCCCTACGCTAACCGAAAATACCGGCGGAGATGAACTCGCGACGGTTAACATTGACCAAACATCGGAGAGCGCAATCCCTTCTGATCGAAAAGAGTATCTTCCTTCCGCACAAGAGCCTAGCGTCGACGTCATCATTGAAGAAGAAGGCAATCTGATTGATTCCGTAATTGAATTTCCCGGGGAAAATATGGTTTTGGATACCGTCAATCCGGCAGAAGGGACAATGAGTGAACAAGTACCCCTCAATTCCATGCGGTATCTCAACCACAATCGATTATCCAAAATTGTGATTCTTATTGAAAACAAAGAATATGATTTGGCACTTACCGGGCTTCAACAACTTCCTGAGGAATTGGATCAATCCATCGATAGAGAGCGTCAGTTTACTATCCGTGAATTAAAGCAGTACCTGCTAATTCAAAGTAATTATTTACTCGGAAATTTTGAGCAAGTCGTCGAGTACTCACATATCTATTTCCAACAATATGGGAATGGTGACAACTATTATCGGACTTATTACTATTTTGCCTCAGCATTGTCCCAACTTGAAAAACCCCCGGAATACACTTCACTTGTCACCGGAGCTTTTTTCCAAAAATTATCCATCAGAGAAAAGGCTCAATTAAGAGACATTTTGGTAAAAGACGCGATAGATAAGAATGAACCAATAACAGGTTTCATATATCTGGAGGAACCTGATGGCAGCCTCGCTCAAGGCAGCGAAAAATGGGTCGATTTGATTATAAATCAACTTGAAGACACCGACGATATTGATGAGTTAGTTGCCCAATACGAAGATTCAACACTAAGATCCCGTCTTTATTTAAAAAAGACTCGATTACTCGTTCGTGATGGTAAATACGAGGATGCACAGAGTTATTTAGATAATTTGCCGACCAGCGAATTTGAGGAATTACGGGAATTTATAACCATCGCCTTAAACACCGAACCCTATAAAATTGGGGTATTGTTACCATTTTCCCATCGGGTGTTTTGGCGATACGCACAACAGGTTCGAGACGGACTCGAGCTCGCGCTCCAAGAGTTCACTACCGAAGAAAAACCTATTCAATTGGTTTTTAAGGATTCCACCATCCAATATGAAAAATCTAAATCGGCTTATGCCAGGCAACTCGCGACCCAACGGCAAATAAATACCAAAATAAGAGATTTGGTTGAGGGCGATAAAGTAATCGCTGTCGTTGGACCGCTAACCAAAGCGGCCTCAATTGCCGCGGGTCAATCTGCCAATAGCTATAAAATTCCCGTAATCTCCTTTTCTCAAACTGAAAATATCGGTAGCGATTTACCTTTTTTATTCCGTTTTCATCGCAAAAGAACACAGGAAGCCAAATCGATCGCGGACTACGCGATCGGATACTTAAACGCCAAACGTTTTGTGTTGTTTTACCAGGCTGACAAGAACGGAAAAAGTTTGGAAATCGTTAGTGCCTTTGAGTCAGTTGTGAAAAAAAATGGTGGCGAGATCGTTGGAGCTATCCGAATCCACTCAAAGCAAGTTGACTTTCAAGATGGGCTGAGAAGTGTTACAGGGGGTCTTCGAACCCTGTCAGATAAAGAAAAGAAGGAGCTCGAAAAATATCGAGAGCGCTTTCAGGCGGATCTGGATTTTGATGCCGTATTTATCGAAAGCAGCCCGGAGTCGTTGGACAATATTTCCTCTTTTTTGAATTTGTATGCTGCCAGCCACGCGTGGATCCTAACCGGCAGCAAAATAAATATCCGAAAGAACCAATTGTTAAAATACACTAGGAAGCTTCGATTTACCGATGCCTTCCCCATTGGCAATACAACAACTTTGTTACAGCCATTTCAGGAGGCGCATTGGCGACAATACAACTTCCGAAAGAACTACTCCCCTCCTACCGCATATACAATCTTTGCCTATGAAGCTCTGGAAATACTGGCTAAGTTGCTGAATAACCCACGGCATCATAATCGGGAATCATTGAAAAACGCTATTGAGGGATTACGTGAATTCCCGGTTATGACCGGCAAAGTCAGTTATGCGGAAGGTAGCGACTTGATTAAAAATTTGAGGATATTTCAAATTAAACACCGAAATACAATCGATGTGTTTGATTCAGTGGTGAATAAAAAAGTGGGAAGTCAAAGAAGCAGTAATTCAATGATCATGCTTCTTTGAAAATCAGGGTGTTACTTATTGCGTTTGAAGACTTTCAGGTGTTTGTACACAGGTGAATCCGCGTTGATCACAAGTTTCGTATTAGGTCCCATTAAACTCTTATAGTTTTTCAGTGTCATGAAAAACTCGTAAAATTCGGGGTCCTTATTGTACGCCATACCGGAAATTTTGGTTGCTTCCGCATCGGCATCTCCACGAGTTTTTTCAGCTTTTCGAAAAGCACTTGATTCAATATCCTTCAACTTTTTCTCCATATCACCAAGAATTTCCGCTTTTTCAGCCTCACCTTCCGAGCGGATTCTCGAAGCAATCCTATTCCGCTCGGATATCATCCTGGCATACACTTTATTACGAACCTGGGTGGTATAATTGATTCGCTTCACCATCACATCCAGTAATTTGATACCATAGTTTTTTTCCCTGGTTACCGCGGCGACGTCTTTCAATACCAAATTGGAAAAGCGGTCCCGTCCGACTTTGATTACTTCCGTCTCCAAGGAAGTGACCTCTTCCGTCATGGTATATTTGACATCCCAATCCGAACTCCGAATAATCTCTACCAAATCATTTTTGGTGACTAAGTCACGAACCGAACCATTAATCAAATCGTTAAGCAGAAGAGTCGCATTTCGTTCATTACCCATTCTTTGCAAGAAATGCAGGGGATTGATAATCTGCCAGCGAGCTGTGGTGTCAATCCAAATATACTTTTTATCCTTGGTCGGAATCTCATTGGGGTCACCATCCCATTTTAAAATTCGTTTTTCAAACATATGAACCTTTTGTACCATCGGAATTTTAAAGTACAATCCCGCGTTGGTAAACGTGCCGCGAATCGGTTCCCCGAATTGCGTAATAATGGCTTGCTTGCCTTCTTCGACAATAAAAATGGAATTATATCCGACAAAGGCAGCAATGATTATCAATAGGGCTACAATTGTTTTCATTTGTTTCTCCTTGATTAGCCTTCGTTATTTAGTTTTGACGATGCCACTTGCCGCGGATAACTCCCCGCCAACCGGTAATATTGCTAGTGCACCCTGATCCAAAATTGTTACTTCTTTAACATCGGGAAGCACTTTTTTCAGAGTCTCAATATACATCCGTGTACGAGTCACCGCTTTAAATTTTTTATACTCTTCGTAAATCGCGTTAAATCGAGCCACATTACCCTTAGCATTATTGATCCTTTCAATCGCATAACCTTTTGCCTCTTCCAGCATTTTTTTGGCTGAACCCTCAGCTTTGGGGATCCTTTTATTTCTTTCCTGCTGCGCCTCATTACCCAAGCGCACTTTATCCTGTTCCGCTTCATTGACTTCATTAAATGAAGGCTTTACAGGATCAGGAGGATTTAAATCCTGTAACTGAACCGTCAATAAGCGAACGCCGGATTCGTATCGATCCAGATGACTTTGCATTTCCGTCAAAGTGATTCGAGCCAATTCATTACGATTGTTTAGGACGAAGTTAAAATCTCTGTTTCCCACCAGCCGTCGAATGACCGATTCAGATATATCGCGGACAACCGCGCGAGGATTTTTCACGTTGAATAAGTAATCTTCCGGGGTGGCAATGCGATATTGCACCACCCAATTCAACTGAATGACGTTGTTGTCAGATGTGATCATCAACGACTCCAGGTCCGTTGAGTTAGAAGCTTGGGAGTAGTTACTGGAAATATTATGGCGGAATCCGAATTCTTCTTTCTGAACGGATTCTACATCCATTTTTTTGACCTTTTCAATAAACGGAATCAAAAAGTTAAGGCCGGGATCCGTTGTTTTGTGATACTTCCCAAACCTTAATACAACACCACGCTCTCCGGGATTTACTTGATAAAAAGACTGAAAACCCACAAAAAGTGCGAGAACGACAACGATAATCACTCCGAGATTAAACTTCTTCGGTGATCGCGAGCCATCTTTTTGACCACCATTTCCCGGAGGGGTCTTGTCTGGTTTTGGTCCAAACAGTTTTTTAAAACCTTGCTGAATCATTTCTTCCAATTCAGTTGGTTTCTTTCCACGGTTATCCCATGGATTCATGTTATCAGACATTTATTTTCTCCATAATTCCTGATTGATTATATCGGATCGAGGATTGATAAAAATTAGAGGGCGGTTTCATCTTATCTACAGGGTCCCTCTGGTAGATTACCGACCACTACTCCTCAAAAAAATGGTGATCCGCGCCTTGATGATTTACCCTGAAGTTCGGACTATTCGGCAATTGAAATGGCGTTACCGTTAGAATATCAACAGCGATGATATTCAATCATAAAATGATCCGACAAACTAAGTTGGATCAATAAATCACTTCAAGCCTTAAGTTATTATATCTCAATAAATAAGCAAGTAGAATATGTTCAATTTAAACTATATCAATCAATGGTTTTTCTAAAAACCAAGTATTTTCCCAAGTTTTCCACTCAATGAACCGCACCACAGCGGTTTATTGACTCTAAAATGATCGATAATTCTTATGCCATCTTTTTTGGAATCGTCTGACCGCATTTACATGTGAGCGATAACTCGCGGAAAACTTGTGCTTTCCGTTGCCCATCGCGACGAAGTACAATAACTTCGTATTCGCGGGATTAACAGCCGCCATTAACGATTCACGGCCTGGATTGGCAATCGGCGTCGGAGGAAGTCCTTTATTCAAGTAAGTATTGTATGGCGACGGTGTTCGAAGCTGCTTACGCGTTAAGTTGCCATTGAAACCCTTGATACCGTAGATAACAGTTGGGTCGGCCTGTAGTCGCATTTTTTTTTTCAATCGATTGTGAAGTACAGAGGAGATTATTCGCCGTTCACTACTGATACCTGTTTCTTTTTCAATAATAGAGGCCAGAACAATCGCTTCGTAAAACGACAATCCCAGTTTTTGAGCCTGTGACTCGTAATCTTTCGGTAGTCGTTTAAAAAATGTGTTAACCATTATCTTGATGATGCTTGCTTCCGTCGCATCATTTGAGAACTTGTAAGTATCGGGGTACAAAAAGCCTTCAAGATAAGTAATTCCATGGGGTAGTTCGAGCGATCGCACATATGCCTGATCTTGAATAATCTGATTGTATTGACTATTATTTTGATAACCGGTTCTACTCAACAAGTCGAATATTTCAGTCATCGTTAATCCTTCCGGTATCGTAACCGATAACATGATCGGATTACCCTTTTTCAGCAAGCGGATTAGATCAACCACTGACTTATTTCTGTCAATGCGATATCTACCAGTTTTATATCGTTTGCTGTTACCGGAAATAATGGACGACCACTTAAAAACTAATTTTGACCCGATAACATCAGCTCGTTTTAGTCGATTACTGATCCTATTAAGACTGTCACCTTTTTTAATCTCCACCAATACAGGTTGAGGGGCTGATATCTCATGCGGAGATAAAAGCAGAACCACAATAGCGATTCCGGCAATCGCTAAAATAGCAACTAGAGCGCTGGTAACCAGATATATTTTTCCGATATGTTTCAAATCTTTTGTACCTCCGGTGATTTTAATAACCCTTTAATCTTAATCTTTATTTGCCCATTGGAATGGGAATACAATTGGATTAATTGTTTTAGTGAATAACTTAAATGGTTTTTGTATTCTTTTTCCATATGACCGGAAAAGTTCATATCAAGCCTTGAACGTTCCGGCTGTTTTTGATCCAGTTGAATGCTTCCTTCTAACCTGCCAGCGATATTTCCGCTCATCTCAAGCTTCACAGACAAACGTTCCTTTTTAAGTTGGGCAGAGCTGGTAATGCGTTTGAATGTGGTATTTGGAAGTTCAATCCCTAATTTTATATCCTTATTTTTGCCAGACAGCACTAATTCATCCAATTGAAAATTGGCCTGTCCTTCTAATTCTCGGGATAGTGATATTGTGCCAGAACCCGTCAATATCGGGTTTGATTGAATAATATTCGTTTTCCTTAAAGTTTTATGATAATTGGGTTGAATTTCCGATAACTTAAAATCCGTTCTCAACGGGAAAAATTTCACCACACCGTCAACTTTTCCGTAGTAAAGTTTGACGGAAAACGGGATCCCCAGGTTTAGAAGCATCCGAAACACATTGAAGCTGACATCAAGCTCGTTGATTCTAATAATTTCCTCATTGTTTTTTTTATCGAAGATATCAACTTGGGTAATCAGCATACCACCCATCGTGGGGGTTACAGCTTGAACTTTTGCGTTTATGGTTTTGGGAAGGAGCTGCCGCAATTGTAGCTCGGCCCAAGGTGTTATGCGCTGTGGGGATAAATTCATCCAAACAGATGTGGCAAACAAAAATCCTAAACCGCAAAAAACACCTAAATGTATAAATATTCGCTTTATCACTACCTGATTACTCACTTGATAAGGCCAACGAGAGGCGAAATAATTTTGGATTTTGGTAGGATGGATTGAGATCCATCGTGTTGATCAAAATCACCGGTTGACTATGCTCTATGCGATAAATCAACAATGATAACTCGGTTAAGTTGATTTTTTGTAAAGACAAGTTCAGTTTTTGATCTGGGCTGGCACGATCATCAACACTTAATTTCGACCCAGAGACCAATTTCGTCTGCTTTAAAATTCGATCAACTCGTTTATTCAGCTCACTCGTCTTCCTTTTATTCAATTGATTATAATACTGCAGCTCCTGACCAAGGGAACTCACTACACCAATTTTCTTTTCCAGTTCAACGATGCGTTCCGCATTTTGTTTTTGGTAGTCTTGCAGAGGAATTAACACCAAACGGACTAGCAGAATGGGGATAAATACCACCACTACCATAAGTAGCAGAGCCTTTTCTCGTTGGCTAAGTTCAATATATTGGTTAATTAATTTAATCACGTTTGTTTATTATTGTGCGAATATAGTTTACTGACGCCGTATGCATGAATGTTAGGCCGTCTTTTTCGGATCGTCTATTGCCTTTTTATGCTGGTAGTTTATCGAAGGTCTAACGAACATAAAAGAAATTTTTCCCATTCTGTTAACTAACATCCTATATCCGTGGCTTTCCGGGCGATAAACCGATCGTCGCTTGAATTTCACCCTATGTTCTGACAGATTCTTTCTAACTTCCGCTTGATTTTGTATTCAAAATTACCTGATTATCTACTATTAACATCCTAAATTTGCCAATAATGCCTGTCATCCCCGCGGATGCGGGATCTGGTTGATTTTGTCCACTTTTCAGCCATTTTGTTTCTGTCATCCCCGCGGATGCGGGGATCCGGAAAACTATTTGGTTTCTTAGACTTTTTTGTTAGATTCCCACTTTCGTGGGAATGACAGGGGGTGATCAAAGAAAAAGAGCTACGAATTGTACATAATCAAACAAAATTATATATCGGACGGAGTATTGAGAACGTCAAATCTAGCCGTATAAATATATCCGCTTCAATTAAACCACTATAATAACGAATATACAGAAAAACCGCGAACCGACAAATTTATGGAAACCGCTAGAATCGATAATAAAACCAGGGTATATAAGAAATAGGAAACCACTCGATATGATCTTTCTTTCCTGCCTTCTACCCATGGTTTGTAATTATTTTAGCCCACTTTTTGTCCCGGAGAATATATTGTACGATCTCTTGGGCAACTTCCCTTTTCGACTTTTGCGGGATATCAAAGTCAAGCTCACGAGTGAAAAGCTTTACTTGATTGGTATCTGAGTGAAAGCCGGCACCTGGTTGGGTAATATTATTGGCAACGATTAAGTCAAGGTGCTTCTCTTCCAGTTTTTTTCGCGCGTACATTTCCAGATTCTGGCTTTCAGCCGCAAAACCAACCAGATATTGATCATCACGTTTTGCGGAACCCAGTTCTTTTAAAATATCCGGATTTTGTATCAATGAAAGACTTAATTCTTGGGACTTTTTCACTTTTTGAGCTGCGGGTTTTTCTACTCGATAATCGGCCACCGCAGCCGCTTTTATAATTAACTGCGCTCGTCGGGATTGCTCAAGGACTTTTTCACGCATTTCCATAGCGGATTTAACGTGAATCACTTCAATATTAACCGGGGGAGTCAATGCTGTCGGTCCGCTAATTAGGCAAACCTTTCCCCCCATTTGCTCACAAACCTCAGCCAACGCATATCCCATTTTTCCGGAAGAAAAGTTCGATATATAACGTACCGCGTCAATTTTTTCCTGGGTAGGCCCTGCCGTGATCAATACATCAATATTATTTAAGGGGCCTTTTTGTTTACCCACCCGCGATGATGAGACGAGCTGATTCAGGCGACTCAATATAGTTTCTGGCTCCGCCATCCGTCCGGGACCAAAGGTTCCACACGCCAGCAAGCCGGATTCGGGAGGAATAATATAGGTTCCCCTGCTTTTTAAAATTGATAAATTATGCTGGGTCGCGGGGTGCTCCCACATATGCGAATTCATTGCCGGAGCGATAATTAACGGAGCCTTGCACGCCAGTTGAATCGTCGAGAGTAAGTCATCAGATAATCCATAGGCAAGCTTCGCGATGATATGCGCGGTGGCGGGCGCGATTAGCATCACATCAGCTTTTTCGGCTAACGCGATGTGATCGACATCGCAGGGCTCCGCTAACGAGAAAAACTCGGTATGGACCTTTCTCGCGGAAATGGTTTGAAAGGACAATGAAGTCACAAATTCCTGGGCGGATTGAGTCATCACCACTGAAGTCAATCCTCCTTGTTTTCGAATCATGCTCACTACCTCCAATGTCTTATAACACGCGATTCCTCCTGTTACACCCAGCAGTATTTCTTTATCCAGTAAACTCATTTGAGATCCTTTGTCGATTATTCAAATTAAAAGACGATAATTAGACAGTATTTCACATCAAAAAATCATAATTGTCATTATGAAAGGGTAGCATGATCTTGAAATTGCTTTTATACCGGTAGATTAAAAACATAGCATTCTGATTTTTAAAGAGAAAAGTGAAAAAAGCCGGCAATTCTAATTTTGCCGATCGGGTCGATCATCTGGTCGATTTCATCTTGATTGATGCTGAAAAAATATTTTATGAGTTCAAAAGGCATAAATATTTTGTCTTTCAACTTTTGATTACTTCTTTTGAATCGCTGTTAATCGCGATTGTACATGAAATTTGGACGAACTCCTATCCTCTTCTCCAAAAGAAAAAATAAACTGATTATGTACAATTCGTAGCCCTTTTTCTTTGATCACCCCTGTCATTCCCACGGAAGTGGGAATCTAACAATAAAAGTCTAAGAAACCAAATAGTTTCCCGGATCCCCGCATCCGCGGAGATGACAGACTCAAAGCTAATATGATGTTTTTATTATTTTTTAAGACTTTTATATCGCAAAAAAAGGTAGTGAGAAGTCCGTAATTACATCGTAATATATGTATTACCCTGTAATTATGATCTTTTCGTAATTAGAACGGTTGAAAAAAAGCGGGAAATATTTGACTAGTTAATACGAAGTTGATAACTTTCCCTATTTTGGAAAAAGCGAATCCATATACGACTGGGTCACCACATTATTATTCGATCCCTATTAAGTCGGTCCAAATCAAAGTTATGAGACCCTCAATAAGCGATTTATAAAAAACGACTCTTAGTCTATAGTGATATTATCAGTAGTGTTTAATTGTCTCTGGGAATCACTCAACCAGTTTTTAAAGGGAGACCAATGAATTTAACGGTTCAAGCTCGTGAAACCAGTGGAAAAGGGAGTAGCCGAAAATTAAGAACCCAAGGGCTGACTCCGGGTATTGTATACGGTAAAGAAAATGTCCGGGTTTCAATGAATCAAGAGAAAACTTTGCGATTCATCAAGTCGCTGCATGGCGCAAAAAAGGTATTCAAATTAGGAATCGAAACGGATGGGAAAAGTGAAACTAAACAGGTTGTCATTCAAGACTATCAAATGAGTAAAGTCGGACATCGATTACTTCATGTGGACTTCTTTGAAGTCAAAGATAACACCCAATTAACCGCGGAAGTACCAATTACTTTGATCAATGACGAAGAATGCCCCGCAGTTGAAGAAGGTGGTGTAATTCAGATTATTCGCCGAACTGTACCTGTAACTTGCTCCGCGCTTAACGTCCCGGGATCTATTGAAATTGATCTTAAAGAGCTGAGGTATGGTGAGAGTATTCATGTTCTTGATATCCAATATCCGAATGGAGTTAAACCAATTGTAAGAGACCGGAACTTTACCTTGATTACTGTCGCTGGTAAAATGGCTGAAGAAGTTGAAGAAATTGAAGATGAAGTACTTGAAGGTGAAGCGCTTGAAGGCGAAACATCTGAAGCCGATGTCGCTGAAGGCGAAGTTGCCGAAACCGAATAAATTGGATTTTGTATTGCTGACAGCTTATGAAATTAATTGTGGGTCTTGGCAATCCCGGAGACAAATACCAGGATACACTACATAATGTGGGCTTTGCGGCAGTCAATAGATTAGCCGAGTCTATCGCAGCCGGAAACTGGACCAATAAGTTCAAAGGAAAGTTTATACAAAGCAGAGTTAATCAATACGCTTTGCTTTTGTTAAAACCACAGACTTATATGAATGCCAGTGGCGATTCTGTTTTGGCCTGCAAACAATTCTATAAAATCGAACTGCGGGATATGTTGGTGATTTCCGATGACGTCGACCGACCGGCAGGTTCACTTCGATACCGTGTATCAGGCGGTCATGGAGGACATAACGGAATTCGGGATATCATGCGGCAATGCGGCGGAGATCAGTTTCATCGAATAAAAATAGGTGTTGGCAGACCAAGTGACGGAAAAAAGGTTGCCGATTATGTATTAAGTAAGCCTCCGGTTGATGTTCAAGTCGCGGTGGATGAAGCCATTTCGGATATTGTTCGGTATTTGAAAGGTTTTATCGCCGGACAGCCGATACAGATTCAACCGAAGCCGAAAAAGGGTGGGAACAGCGATATGCCCGCTACCACTTAATTGTGTCAGTCTTTTGGGCTGACTACACAAAGAACGTCTATAATCTGATGTTCTCATTTTCCTTGCCTGATTATTCAGGCTGTAACTCGAAAGGATATTGTTATGTCTTTAAGAAATTATGAAATTATTTTAGTGGCAGACTCCAATCTAACGGATGACGAAAGCACAGAGATCTTTGAAAAATTTAATAAGATCATCGCTGACGCTGGCGGCAACGTTAAATTTGAAAACCACTGGGGAAGAAGGCGCCTGGCCTACGAAATTCAAAAAATCAAATACGGGATCTATCACCTGTTCTTTGCCGAAGCCAACGGTGAAATCATCGAAAAAATGGAACGACAAGCAAGTTATGATGATAAACTCATTAAATATTTTGTTATGTCTGTAGATGATCTGGAAGTTGCCCATGGTAACTTTGACGCATTGAAAGCTGATCCTCAGAAAAACGCTAACCTGGTATCTGAAGTTTTAGGAGCATAAAATGGGTAAGAAAAAGAAAAAGCATAGTTTTTACGATGGGGCACCTAAGCGATCTTGTCCCATTGCACAAGCGGGTGTCGAGGAAATCAATTACAAAGATATTGAATTGTTGAAGCTTTTTATCACGGAAAAAGGGAAAATTATCCCTCGAAGAATATCCGGGCTAAGCGCACGATCACAGAAAAAGCTAACCTTGGCTATCAAAAGAGCCAGAAACATTGCGCTGCTTTCATTTTCCAAGGGATTTATACCCCAGGACGAACCTATGGAACAAGGAACTCAATCATGAAAATCATTTTATCAGAAGATGTGGTTAAACTTGGTTCTTTGGGTGACGAACTTGAAGTCAAGGCGGGTTTTGCCAGAAATTACCTGATTCCACAAGGTAAGGCGGTTCCGCTAACCAGAGCCAATATCAAGCAGGTCAACCATCAGCGTGCTTTGCTGGCTAAGCAAAGAGCGGATGCTGTCGAGCAATCAAAAGCACTGGCCAAAAAACTGGAAGAAGTCGAAGTTGTATTTTCCATGAAATCCGGTGACAGCGGAAAACTCTATGGTTCGGTGACACAAAAGCACATTTATGAAGCTTTGGAAGAGAAGGGAATTGAGCCGGATCGAAAGCGACTCCGCCTCACTAGCCCGATTAAAACACTCGGTGATCATATAATTCCCATCCGGCTTCATACTGAAGTGATCGCTGAATTGAAAATTCAAGTAAAACCTGAAGAAACTGTAGCGGAAAAGCCAGAAGGTGAAGAAACAGCCGAGGTCACTGAAGCGCAAGAACAAACAGAAACCCCTGCGAAAGAAGCCAAAGCGGAATAAATCAGATTAGTTATTGGTGAAGGCATCTCTTCACCAATATCCCCTTTAGTCCCTCGCCACGAGGTGCGGAATAAAGTGATTGGGTTCCCGGGGCAAACCCGAAAGAACAGCTTCTCCCTAAACTGAGGTATTGAAGATTTTGCATGGCGTTTTCCCCTTGAAGCAGAGCAAACCTACCACCGATTACGACATCGATTCCTATTCCACAAATATATAATCTGGCAGCAATTTCTTATCTTTTGGGGTACTGGGGCGATATCGAGACCAGATATTCCGGCCCGTCTCATCGCTCCTTCACGCGCTCGAAACTCTTCCTCACCAATATATTGACCATCTTCAGTCTCAAATTCCGAAATGGCTTCACTTGCGTTGATAAAGCCTTCTTTGTTCCACAAGGAAGTTCATCATCTTCAATATAATTATGCCCTGTGCAAAGACGGCTGATGAACCAAAAAGAAAAAAAAGAATGATTTCAAACAGGTAAAATCGGATGTGCTTCATATGTCGGAGAAAAAACAGAATTAAACGCTATTATCTCTGGATGAAATTCAAATTCGGTAGTAATATCGGACCAGAAAATAAGAAACCAATGGGGCTGGTTTTTTAAGACTACGCCGTTAATGGGCTGTTTTGTTTGAGACTTTCCAGTGGTAATTATTTTTTGTCTTTTTTGTTTTAATCAACTAAAGATGTCGTTTAGCGCACAATAAAACATAGTGGGGCTTTATGATTCAGAAAGATATTTCGAATTGTTCCAATATTAACTCCCGAGTTAAACAAAAGTTACAACCTGGCTTCAGCTTTCTTGAAGTGATGATTGTACTAATACTAATAGCGGGGATCGTCGGACTGGCTGGAACGTATTTATTTCCAAAATTTAATGAGGGCAATATTAAAACAGCTGAAATTCAGATGAAATTAACCGCTGGCACCTTGGAAACCTATTACTTGGACAACGCTTCATACCCAACGACAGAACAGGGTTTGGAGGCCTTGAGAGGAAAACCGGAGACAGGGATTATTCCCAAAAACTGGAAAGGGCCTTATCTTAAATCCGATCATCCGAAAGATCCTTGGGGGAATGATTATATATATCGTTCCGATGGCATTTCATTTCAAATTATAAGCTTGGGAGCCGATGGTTCCGAAGGCGGAGATGGCGTTAATGCTGACATAGCATACAATCAATAATGGCTCCGGTCGATAAGTTTGATAAAGGATTTAGTCTTTTTGAGTTTAGTATCATAATGTTTTTAATGGTTCTGATGCTCGGATTCTCAATTCCGCGCTTTACACAATTGTTTGAATCCGTATTGAGACAGGAAACGCTTAAACTGGCACAATTATTAACCCAATTAAGAACTCAAGCAATTATAAAGGGTGAGCGATATCGCATCGTTTTTGATACCGTAAAGAATGAATACTCAATTACCGTTGAATCACCGAACTCAACGGATACCTTTATCAAACATCCCAACTACGATAAACCGATCCCATTGCAAAACCCTGTGTCGTTTTATAATGTTAAGCGAACGGAAACCGGTGATGAAAACGAAACCCGCCAATTTACTTTTGAATCGTTCGATTTTGAAAAAATTATCGGAAATCAATATTCGTTTACCATAGACTCTTCTGGTTTCATGGATACCTTTGATGTTAAATTACGTGACAAAGAGGCATACCTGACTTTATCGGTTGTCAATATTATGGGAGATATTGAAATCGGAGAAGAAAAAGCAATATAAATGGAAACGTGAAGCTATTCATTTGCCGCGATAAATCGCAATTCAAACAACTAGAGGAAACTCGAAAAGGGTTTACTCTCCTCGAAGTGATGATCTCTCTGGCAATTTTATCAGCACTATTGGTCGTTATCATCCAGTCAAACACCGAAACCACCTTTTTTCTACGAAGAACTGATCAACTCGCCACCGCACAAAAAGTGGTAATCAATGAATTAATGAGAATAGAGCGGGATAACTCAACCACATTATCCTCTGCTGAAGGGACATTTGCCGAAGACCATGTGATGGCGGCTAATAAGTGGAAGCTAACCATTGAAAACTCAAATTTTTTGGGGGCTATTCCGATTACGAGAGTTCAATACCAAGTGTTTTGGCTTTTGGATAATCAGCAACATTCTTATGAAGCCTCGATTATCAAATGATAACGAAGATATGAGGATATACTCAGCAAAAAATAAGGGCCTGACATTATTGGAACTTATGCTGACCTTAACAATTTTTTCAACCGTCATTGGATTGCTCTTGAATGCGTTTGTCCAACTCAATCTTCAAAATGAGCAAACGACTGCAGTATTAGAATTGAGGCAGGAAATTCGGATTTTAGAACAATTAATCAGAGAGGATGTATTGGCTGCCATCTATCTTCATGAATACATGGTGATGGCCTCCAAAACTCTTGACGGAAGAAGAAGCGGAATTGTGGGGATCAGTGACAAATACGGAGATCATGACGCGGATGCCATTCATATGCATGTCCATCAAAAAACAAAATTTCTTCGAACTTTGGATTTTTCTAGTGATCCTGAATTATATGAGGTCAGTTATTTTCTGGATACGACAGATATTGAAAATCCAAAGTTAAAGCGACGCGAAGAGTTATACATCGACGCGGACATCGGCGAGGGTGATCGTAGCGTTACCCACGTTCTGTCTCAGCGCGTTATCGCCTTTAACATTGTGTATTATGATAGCGGCAGCACAGAAGAAGAGGAGTGGAGTTCCTATGAAAAAACACAGAAATTACCTGCCGGTCTTCAATTTACACTCAAATTGAAGAACGAAAAAGGAAGCATACTGGAATCCGCTTTTCAGGTAAACCTGCGTCCCTCAATGGGATCATATGCCACGTGGAAGTATGATGGCTGATTTCGGTAAAAAACGATCAGGTGTGGCCATGATTGTAACATTGACCATCTTGCTGATGTTATCCGTGGCACTGATGAAAACCTTTGAAAGCCGGTCGGTTGAAGTTGCCCATCTGAGCAATGATATTCACCGATTTCAAGCTGAGTCGTTGGCTCGTTCCCTGTTTCGTGCCACTTTGAGCTCGATTCAACAGGAAGGATTGTTCTCCGTCCAAAATGTTTTGAGTCTTATGACTAAAGGTGAAAACTCATTTCCTTTTGAAAATGGTTTTTGTTCCGATTTTACTTTAACCCCCATTGATTACCGTTTCAACCTGAATAAGCTATTTTCCCCGCAAACTCCTGACCATGCGATCATATTTTTCAATATAATTCAAGATATTCTCGCACAATCTGCCGATGAAAATCGTGCCGCTTTTAATTTAAGCGATTATGATATTTTTCCTGTTTTAAGCGCCATTAATGATTGGCGAGATACTGATGACTTCCCGGATGAAGAGTATCAAGAAGGGATAGAGCAGTATCCGCTGGATGAACTGGCCTTTGAGGTAAAAAACAGCTCTTTTGATGTCCTGTCAGAATTAAAGCTAATTCCGCGATTCAAAGATTTAAATTTGACCGATCATGAACTACATTCTTTTTTTCGTGTAAAAGGAGCCGAAGAGTTTATCGATATTAACTTGGCCTCACAAAATGAAATTGTCAATTTCTTGAGTCTTTATCGAGAAGTTGAAGGTTATGAGACTGTGTATGATTATAGGAATGAAATCGCTGAGGTCGCGAAGCAGGATATACCTCTTTCGGGAGAACCGAAATACCCGCTAACCGTTGATACTAAAAATTCATCAAGTCAATGGAGACAGGACTTGGAAAGTATTAATATCATCACATTGACATCCAATGAACAGGACTTGTTCAAAGCAAAAACCAATCACTTGGAAATCAGTTATGTCGTTACGGTTGGAAATATCAATCTGAGGCTGAATTCAATTGTTAAATTGAATTATAGCAGTGATGAAGAGGACAAAATTGAGCGTTTTGACATTTTGTCCTTTGGCTACCGATAAGCGGACCACTCTTCATTTTCTGACTAACTCATCAAAATCCAAGGTATCGCCGGAAACGGATTTGTTTTCCTTTGTGGTGTTCATCAAAGAATCAAAATCTGAACTCTCATTAGGACTCGGTTTGTTCTCTCAAGTCCCGTGTATTGTTTCACCGCCTTGAAACAGACTTCAAGGATCTTTTCGACCGACAAAGCATTATTTGTGTTTAAGAATAATGCAAACTCATTCTCTTCTGGTTTTTAAGGATCGTGAATACCAGTGTCACTTGCTGCTACCGCGGTTTTTGATGGGGTTTTTCTTCGAAATTGATCTCTGGCCCAACAGCAAAGATCTTCCCAGCTTGCTTGTTGAATGTTACCACTTTCAGTATGACAATATGGTACAAGGTATTTGTCTAAAGAAGCTTCCCATTAAGACGATATTTCATTCTTGAGTTTTTCATACGGGAGATTCCGGTTAATTTTAAGCGAATCACCGCCTCGATATTACTTTTGGTGTCAAACCAGACATCGGCAAGAATATATTGGGTTTTCAAGCCGATTCGTCGAGTGCGATTCAACAACATGTCATTTTTATGGTGTTCAAGAGCATTTCGATAATTTTTGACGATTGGCTTTGAAATGGTTTCCGCTTTTCAACCCTGTTTTCCCCACCCTTCAGATTGGCGAATCCAACGCAAATAGCCTTTAGGAGTAGCCAAACCCATTTCCAAAACTTGATGCCCTTTGATATGTCGATCGGAGCTATGAGCGAAATCTTGCTTATCTGAATAAAATTATCTATATATGGTAAAAAATTAGGAATTTATAAAGATTTATTTAAGAGTTAACAATAATTTTTTAAAATAGTTGTAATGAAATTAGACGCCGTCGATCAAAAAATACTAGAAATTATTCAGGAAAAAGGCCGAATCACCAATGCGAAACTTGCTTTAGAAGTTGAGGTGTCGCCACCTACGATGCTGGAACGAGTGAAGCGATTGGAGAACAAAGGGATTATACGTCAATATGTTGGACTGGTGGATCTGGAAAAAGTAGGAAAAGGAACTTTGGTAATAGCCAATGTTTCCTTGGCATTACACCAATTAACCTCGTTTGCTCGATGTAGGAAAGAAATCAGTCAATTAGAAGAAGTCTTGGAATGTTACTTTGTATCCGGCAAGGAGGATTTTACTTTGAAGGTGACGGTCAGGAATATTAAAGAATATGAAGATTTTGTGGTCAATAAACTCTCCAGAATTCAAGGTGTTTCTCAAATCACGTCATCGTTCGTGCTTTCTACGATCAAATATACAACCAAAGTAAGAATCGAAGTTCCAGACTAACATCTTTTGGATTGTAATTATTTCAATTACTTGCATGATAAATATCATTGCGGGGATAACCTCCTCCCGACACAAGCTTTGTGTTGTTATGATTGTTGATGTGATCCGGTAAAACCACTTTTGATCGGGGATGAACAAAGACAATCCGTTCGATTTATAATCGGTCATATTGATCAACGAGTGATTCGAGATATAGCAAGTTGACTAATGTAATTTGCCGTTTCTGAGCGTGAATGATTTTATATTTCTCAAATTTCTTCAATATTTTGATTGTTGTCGCGTATGCCGATCCAGCCATTGAGGCGATTTCCTTTCGCGAAAAAAAAAGATTTCATTTGATAGAAGCCATTCACTTTTTGCCCGTTCTGTCGTGCTAAATTCAATAAAACTTTCGCGATTCGCGATTCAACTTTCGACAAAGCCATATCCGATACTTTTCGCTCAAAATCGTAGTTTTTGAGTGAAGTGTGCTTTAACACTGTCCGATACATAAACGGATGATCTTCCATAAATTTGAAAAATCGCTCTTTGGGGATCTCAATCAGGGTTACCTCAGTATCGCAAATTGCTGTGATTGAATATTGTTCTTGACTAAACAACGCCATAGCACCAAAAAACTCTCCTTCAACAGCCACATTGACTATCATTTCCTGAGAATCATTCAGTGTACGAACCAATTTAACCATTCCTTTATTTAACAGCGTAAAACTCTTTGGGAATTCTCCCTGCTTAAAAATTACATCACGCTTTTTGAATGTCCTAATCTTAAGAAATTTGGATAGTTCAATTACCAGTTTTTTGTCTAAATCTTTAAAAATCTTTAATGTCTTGAGGGTGATTGCTCTGATTTCGTGTTCAAGTTTCTGGCAAATTTTCGTAGATTCCATAGCGATGATTGTTTCAACTTTATTGATGCGTGGTGTATTCAATTGAAGGTCCGCTGCCAACCCTAATGAGGTGTCAATTCCTTATATGGGCGAAATAATGATTGTTCAAGCGTTAGTCCATATTGCCGTTTCGAAATTAGCGATCCAATTTCGCATTCAAAAAAAAACACCTGAACCGGTGATTGAATTTTTTCAGTGACATACCCTGGCTAACAAGTCGCATGCTGTGGTTAAACGATCAAGAGCTAATCGTTTTTTTTCTATTATTCCGTTTATTTTACTTTTTTGTATCCTAACACTGTGAATAATTCAGTCGACATAGCAGTCGGCGGGAGTGGAAAATAGAGAGATCAACGCGTTTGAGGAAATTGTCCCGAATCAATTGATGGTCATTATTTCCGTTTTAAATGGTTTGTCAGATAGGGAGATTGATTTTACCCTATTCTGAAGTGAGCTACAAAAACGATAATTAAGCGAATTATTTTGCGTGGTTATCCCTCTTATTTAATACGCGACTAATAGAGTGCCAATGGAGTATCAACCTAAGGAAACACCCTTGATTGTTAATCATCTTAGCAAAAAATTTGATGATTTTTTTGCGTTGGATCAAGTAAGTTTAAGCTTGAGATCAGGAGAAATTTTCGGTCTACTGGGGCCTAATGGTGCCGGGAAAACTACTTTTATTTCAATTATCACCTCATTACTGGTCCCCACATCAGGGAACGGGTTTGTGTTTGGACATGAAATTCAAAGAGATAGCCTCAATGTTCGACGCAAAATTGGCGTGGTGCCACAGGAAATCGTTTCTCATGGATTTTTTACGGTGCGGCAGGTGTTACAATTTCATTCGGGATATTACGGAATTCGAAATAACCAAGAGCGCATCGCCTATATTTTGAATCGATTGGCTCTGTATGATCATCGTGATAAACTGGTATCTCAGCTCAGTGGCGGAATGAAACGCCGTCTTTTAATCGCCAAGGCACTGGTTCACAATCCTCCTTTTTTATTATTGGATGAACCCACCGCGGGAGTTGATGTTGAATTGCGTAACACGCTTTGGGAATTTGTCAGAGAATTGAATAAGAAGGGACAAACCATTCTGTTGACGACCCACTATCTCCATGAAGCTGAGGAATTGTGTGATCGGGTTGGGATATTGAGTCAAGGTAAATTGATTGCTTTGGACGAGACGCGGAATTTGATCAAAAAGTTAACTTGCCGACGTGTCGAACTGACTATGGAAAACCAGTGGAATGGGAAAGTAAAAGCGGATGACGTTCGGATTGAGGGCAATACCATTCATTTATCGTTATCGCACCAACAATCGTTGGGAGAATGTATCAAACACATTGGCATACCGTTGGAACAAATCAAGGATATTTCCATTAACGAAGGCGACTTGGAAGAAGCTTTCATTAAATCATTACACCAAGAGGTCAATCACAATGGAAACAAGTGCTAGAGCAAACGCGTTTGTCGGATTTCTCACCCTCTATCAAAAAGAGTGTATGAGATTTCTTAAAGTTATCAAACAAACCGTTTTAAGTCCCTTAATCAGTACCTCACTATATTTATTAATCTTCGGTGTTAATCTGGCGGATCGTATTACCAATCAAAATGGTGTGAACTATTTGCAATTCATAATTCCCGGACTGGTGGCCATGGGAGCACTGAATAACGCTTTTCAAAACTCATCCAGTTCAATAATTATTTCCAAATTTCACGGTGATTTACAGGATTTGAAAGTAGTGCCTCTGCAAGCGTTCCAAATACTCTGGGCGTACGCTCTCGGCGCGCTGACTCGCGGATTCATGGTCGGTGCCGCGATAACGGTGGTCGCTCAGGTGTTTTATCTGATTCAATATGGTGTGTTACTTAAAATAGCTCATATTTCCCTGTTGCTGGTATTCGCGATATTGGGATGCCTGAATTTCGCTTTTTTAGGCCTTGGTATTGCTGTATTTGCCAAAAACTTTGATCAAATCAGTGCCATCGGAACCTTCGTAATATTGCCCTTAATTTATCTGGGTGGCGTATTTTTCAGCATGGAACGAATGCATCCGTTCTGGAAAGCTATATCATATTGTAATCCGTTACTATATTTGATTAATGGGATAAGGTACGCTTTTTTAGGTGTCAGTGACATCCACCCCCTGACAGCTTTTGGAACAAGTCTGGGTTTTGTCTTTATCACATATTATCTGGGGGCTTATGCCGTTAAGAAAGGAACTTATACACGCTTTTGACCTTCCGAAACTAGCATCGCTCGTCTGTTGTATTTGACTGAGAGTCAACCACCTTTGCTGATCCTATCTTTAACGAAATTATTGGTGCCATTTGTGATGGCTGATGATTTCTGATCAGAACTCCGAATAGTCTTATATGATTATGTACAATTCGCAAGCTCATTTCTTTGATCACTCCCTGTCATTCCCGCGAAAGCGGGAATCTAAGCTCCGCTGATGCAATGGTTAAGGTTAAGGAAGAGTCATTCCCGCGAAAGTGGGAATCTAGCAATAAAAGCCTAAGAAACCAAATGGTTTTTCGGATGCCCGCATTCGCGGGGATGACAGGCATTATTGGCAAATTAGAATATTAATAGAACATAATCAGGTAATCTTAATCAGTTTACAAGTTGTTACAATAATTTACGTCTCGGTAAATTAATCCTTTTCGCTTTAATTTACTCTCAACTTACCAATTCGATTCATTGTGTAACTGGTGAATCATTATTCATAAAGATAGATCATCATAGTGGCGCATCCTGCCGGACTCACTGAAAGCGATAACTTGTCCTATTATGCTTGACAGCCAATGCTCAAGCTTGTCACATGATACGGAGATCCTGAATTTGGGTATTAGCGTTTCCGGATGGCTATAATTATTGTGAGGATTGGAATGGCATTTAAAACGATGGAATTATCTAAAACTGATATACGGGTTTTGACCCGAATAAACACTCATTCAGTGAACACACTAATACGATTTCAGACAGAGGTTTCGGATTTATTATGAACTGATTTTTTAGCGGAGAAATGATTATGAACTGGCCCACTTCAGCGACTACCTGGTTTGTCAGGGGGATTTTGATACTAGTTCCGATAGTAGCCGGATTAGCGCTATTTGTGTTTTTTGTAAAGCAGCCTAAAGATCTGAAGAAAAAACGTGTGATCAATCAAACAAAAACGGTTCGCACCATTCAGATGAAACCGGTTTCTGTTAGACCACAAGTTACCGGTTACGGGTTTGTCTCACCAGCCAGAACCTGGAAGGCTGTAGCGGAGGTCAGTGGTCAGGTAAGCTTTGTTCACCCCGATCTGAAATCGGGCTCTTTTTTGGAAAAAGGAACTGTAATTATCACAATTGATCCCGCTTCTTACGAATTTTCAGTCATTGAGGCTCGTGAAAGCATTGAGAGTATTGATGCTCAAATAGAAGAGACAGAAATCAGTCAAAAGAATCAAATCGCTTTGTTGAGTTTAGAGGAGAAAAGCTATCAGCTCAGTCTCAATGAACTCAAACGTCAACAAAAGTTATATGAGAAAAAGGCCATTTCCAAATCGATTTTGGAGCAAGAGCAACGATCTTTGCTCGATAAAGAGAATAAAGTGTTAAGTGTTAAAAACTCCATTAAACTGTATCCCGCACAGTTAAAAAGATTACACGCTCAACGCGTGCAAGCGCTTGCCAAACTCAAAGAAGCGGAACGAAAACAAGCCGCGACAATAATCAGAGTTCCTTATGATGTTCGAGTCGCACAGGTAAATATCGAAGGATCCCAGTACGTGCAGCCCGGTCAAATCTTAGCTGAAACAGATGGCATTCAATCGATTGAAGTTGAAGCCCAGTTTTCTGTCCATTCACTGGCTCCTCTTTTTCAAGGAGGGGGAGTAAAATCGCTGGTTGGTGCCATACAAAATACCGAATTGCCGAATGATCTCTTTTTAAACTCGCTCTCAGCGAGGGTTCTTTATCCGATCCAAAAGGAATCGGAATTTCGAAAAGCAAAAGTGATCAGGGTATTAAACTCTATGGATCCGGAAACCAAAACCATCGGTTTGGTGATCCAGGTTGATCAACCTTATTCAACGATGCCTCCACTCGCCAGAGGAGCATATTGCGAGGTGCGAATTATAGGGAAATCGCAGAAAGGTCGTTTGATTGTTCCGAGAAGCGCCCTTCACGATACAGACATGATTTATCTGGTGGGCGAACAGAATCAACTGGTTCGTCGGCGCGTCGAGGTAGACTATACGATAAAAGATGTTGCCGTTATCAAATCCGGTATAGAAACAAACGCCCAAATTATTGTTTCCGATCTTGTCCCCGCGGTTGATGGAATGATACTCCGACAAGTCACTGATGAAAACCTAATGGCCAGCATTAAGGAAACTGCCAGGGGAGAGACGCGATGATCCGGTTTATCGCCTCACATCCTACGGTAGCCAATATTTTGATGATTGCTTTGATCGTTATTGGGTTGTTTGCGCTACCCAATCTGAATAGGGAGACTTTTCCGGAATTCGAGCTTGAAAGGATACAGATTTCGGTTGCGAATTCAGGATCAACAGCGGAAGAAATGGAGGAATCTGTTGGTCAACCGATTGAAGACGCTTTGGCTGGCATCAAACATATTGATGAAATTAGAGCTACTTTTCAGGAAGGGATGGCTAGTATTGTGGTTGATATGGCTGATGGAGGTGACTTACAGACTTTTTTAGATGACATTCGTACGGAAGTAGATGCTATCACGACACTGCCATCAGAAGCCAATGATCCGCTTATCCAAATTCTGAACAGAAGCACCGGCGTGGTCTCGATTGCTGTTACAGGCTCCATGTCGGTTCAAGATTTGAAAGAATATTGCGAACTATTGAAACGAAAGTTACAGCGCTTACCAGAGATTTCGCTGGTGTCCGTAAATGGTTTTTCCGATCGACAAATTCAAATTCATTTGGATGGGAAAAAGCTTTCAATGCTATCATTAAGCGTCACGGAAATAGCTGACGCCATTTCCAATCAAAGTTTTGATCTACCCGTCGGCTCCTTGGAAACTCAGGACCAGGAAATTTTGTTACGTTTTACGGAAAAAAGTCGTTCTATTTCTGAGTTTGCCAATATCGTTATATTGAGCGGTGCCACGGGTGCCGAAGTTAAATTGGGTGAAATAGCCACTATTGAGGATCGCTTTGAGTTAGATGAGAATAAGACCATTTTCAATGGCTCGCGGGCCGGATTTGTCTCGGTGAGCAGGCCAAAAACCGGCGATAGTCTGGAAGTGTATAAAGTAGTGGAAGCATTTGTTAAGCAAGAGCAAGCAATCGCGCCTCAAAATGTGTCACTGGCACTTACTCAAAATTTTGCCTCCATTATCGAGGACCGATTAATGTTGCTGTTAACCAATGGGTGGCAGGGCCTTTTATTGGTCTTTCTCTCCATGTGGCTCTTTTTTAGTTTCCGCTTATCGTTCTGGGTAACCATGGGGCTTCCGGTATCTTTCCTGGCTTCCTTTTTTGTGATGCTGCAAATCGGATATACCTTGAATATGATGACCACTTTGGCATTAATAATAGCGATTGGGTTACTAATGGACGATGCCATTGTGATTGCCGAGAATATCGCTGCCCATTTGCAGCGTGGAAAAAGTTCCGTTGACGCTGTTACCGATGGTATCAAAGAGGTGTACGGCGGGGTAATTTCTTCTTTTTTAACCACGGCCTTTATTTTTATTCCTTTGGGTTTCATTGAGGGCGGAATGGGAAGAGTATTGGGGGTTGTTTCGATCACCTTGATTATTGTACTGGCGTTTAGTTTGATTGAGGCTTTTTTAATCCTACCTAATCATCTGGCTCATTCCCTGAGAAAAAACAATTTGAGCCGGCCAGGTAAAATCCGATCATTTATCGAAGGAATGATGACCATCCTGAGAGAAAAGATTCTCGGATCAATTGTTGATCGTGCTGTGCGCTGGAGATACTTAACCATTGGTGTCGCCGTGATGGTATTTATCATTTCTATCGGTATGTTGGTCAGTGGAAAACTTAAGTTTAAAGCTTTTCCGGATATCGAAGGCGATATGGTGGAGACGAGGATTCTCTTTCCTCAGGGAACTCCTTTGGAAAGAACTGAAAGTGCTGTGAATCGCGTGGTAACTGCTTTGAAAAAGGTGAATGATGAGCTCACACCGCTTCAAAACAGACAAAATCCATTGGTTGAGAATATTATTGTGAATTATGGCAAAAATTCCGATTCTAACGAGTCCGGTGCTCATCAAGCAACCGTCCACGCGGAATTACTGGACCCGGAACTACGAACAAGTACGCTGAATCAAATTCAGATGAAATGGCGAAGAGCTATTGGTGCTGTGCCTGATGTCATCACTATTAACGTGACTCCGCCTGTTCGCGGTCCTGCCGGTGTGGCCATCAAGGTTTTGCTAAAAGGAGAAGATATCGATCAACTCAAACTGGCCTCATTGGAACTATCCGAATGGCTGAATCAGATTGACGGTGTTTATAATGTTTTTGATGATTTAAGGCCAGGAAAGCCTGAAATACGTATGTACCTTAGTCGCGGTGCTACCGTACTGGGAGTTAACGGTAAAATGATCGCCAATCAGGTGCGATCAGCCTTTTATGGGACCAATGTTACTGAAATCCCAATTGGGCGCGAGTCTTACGAAGTTAATGTGCGGCTTCAACCGCAAGATCGGGATGAGATCACTGACTTTGAAAATTACAGCATCAAAGGTCCTCAAGGAGGGCGCATTCCAATAACCAACGTCGTTAATTTGACAAGTGGTCGTGGGTATTCGCGAATCGCTCATGTTGACGGCTATACAACATTGACATTGCAAGCAGATGTGGATGATCAGACCGCCAATACCGCGGAAATCATAAATCGGCTGAAAACAGAGTTTTTCCCTCAATTGAATGAACAATTCCCGGAAATCCAAACAACTTTAAAGGGACAAATGCAAAGAGCACAAACCGCGGGAGCCTCGATGGGGCAGTTGGGATTTTTAGGAATGCTGGGAATATTTGGATTATTGAGTTTTCAGTTTAGAAATTATACCGAACCCTTGGTGATTATGTCCGCTATCCCGTTTGCGTTGATTGGAGCGATTTGGGGGCATATCTTGATGGATATCCCGTTCACGATTCCAAGCATGTTAGGTTTTATTTCTCTGGCCGGCGTTGTGGTTAATGATTCGATTTTGCTGGTGATGTTTATAAAAATGCAAGAAAAAAAGGGGATCGGTGTGGTGAAGTCAGCGCAACAGGCCAGTCGTGTCAGATTCAGAGCGGTTTTCCTAACTTCACTAACGACTATTGCTGGTCTTAGTCCGTTGTTAGTGGAGAAAAGCATGCACGCCATTGTTTTGAAACCCATTGCGACCAGTTTGGGTTTTGGTTTGCTGGCTTCGACAGTTCTTGTACTTGTTGCCTTGCCTTGTATTTACACGATTCTGTACGATTTTAAGCGTCAAACGCCTTAAATCAAAATGCCGTTGTGTGCTCCCTGCTCTCCGCGGCGCATTTCTTTATCCGTAATACCGACAAAAACGCTATCTTTCAAAACACGAGTCTATTATAATATCAACAAAAAAACTACCTAACAACAAACACAAGGTCATGAATTTCGCAAGCATTTATGATTTCTCTACGGATCAATTTAGGGTGTGATTTCTGTTTGTTACGGTTGATTAACTCGAAAATTAACTATTTGGCAAAATTATTGTATTTTTGGCATCCATCAGATCAACGCATTACGAACACCACACTTCAAAATTTCATCCTGAATTCCATTGAATCACTTGATAACCCAGGATCTTATAATTTTGGAAGGAACCAGATATGAGTCCAATCAAGTTTTTAGTCAATAATTCCGAAGTTGAGACAAACACTCACCCTTCAACAGTACTCCTGGATTTCATTAGAAAAGAGATACACCAGCATGGTACCAAAGAAGTGTGTAAAGAAGGCGATTGTGGTGCCTGCACCGTATTGATAGGTGAGAAGATAAAAGGGAAGTTAAAATATCAATCCATTGCCAGTTGTTTAACACCTATCGGCGACCTACACGGAAAACACATCGTTTCTGTGGAGGGAATAAGTCGAGAAGGTGGATTGAATCCCATTCAGGACGAATTTCTGAAAGAAGGCGCCAGCCAATGCGGATTTTGTACTCCGGGATTTATTATGTCACTGACCAACCACTTCATGAACAGTGACAGCTTAAGCTATCAGGATGCTATAGATGCCATGGATGGGAATATCTGCCGGTGTACGGGGTATATATCCGTCAAGCGAGTAGCTCAAACGCTTTCTAAAAAATATGGTAAACAGCTTCGAAAACGAAAGGACAGGATCCAACAACTTGTCGACTGGGGAATTATTCCGAAGTATTTCACTGATATTCATAAAAAATTAGGCACACTGAGTAGCAGTGAGCTTCGAAAAGATAAAAAAACCACACTGGTGGCGGGCGGAACCGACTTGTTTGTTCAACGGGCCGATGACTTAGTGGAGGAAAATGTTGTATTTTCCGGTCAGGATAAAAGTTTGTCATTTATTAAAGAAGAAAATGGCAAAATCACGCTGGGGGGCAACACAACGGTTTCTGAGATTCGCGAAAGCACTATTATGCAAAGGTATTTTCCGAAATTAAAACACCATACCAACCTCATCTCTTCAACGATCATTCGAAATAGGGCCTCGATTGCCGGTAATTTGGTCAATGCCTCCCCCGTCGGAGACATGACAATTTTTTTTCTCGCACTGAATGCGGAACTGACAATTGTCAACGGGAAATCTAGTCGCAAACTTTTTCTAAAAGATTTTTATACTGACTATAAAACCTTTGACCTAAAGAACAACGAGCTAATCAAAAAAATCGGTTTCGACGCGCCAGACACTCATTCCACCTTTAGTTTTGAAAAGGTATCCAAAAGAACCTATCTGGATATAGCCAGTGTCAATTCAGCAATGCTGATTAAAATGAAGGGAAAGAAAACTCAAGACGCGTTTATCTCAGCTGGTGGGGTCTGGCCCTTCCCCCTGTTTTTGGCCAAAACCAGAGAGTCTCTGAAAGATAAGGAAATATCAGCAAATACTATCAAGGACGCGGCCAAGGTGCTTGATTCCGAAATTGCCCCGATTGATGATATCAGGGGAACCAAAGAGTATAAAGCATTGCTATTGAGACAGCTGTTTTACGCGCACTTTATCAATCTGTTCCCGGAAACGATTAAAATGGAGGACTTGGCATGAGCAGACGAATCGATGATATTTATTATCATGTAAAAGGACAGTCCGCTTTTGTCGATGATTTTCCGGAACCGGATCAATTGGCTTATGCGGTGATTTTCACTTCCCCTGTCGCGCATGGTAAGATCAAAAAACTGAATATCGCCAAAGCACGCAAAGCGGAAGGAGTGATCGATATCGTCACGTATAGGAATATTCCCGGGGAAAATCAACTGGGATCCATCATCATGGATGATACAATGCTGGCAGAAAAAAATTTGCGGTTTATTGGTCAACCGATAGCTATTATCCTGGCGGAAACACCATTATTGGGCAGAAAAGCAAGAAAATCAATTAAACTGGAATACGAAGAACTCAAACCCATTGTAGATCCCAGAGAAGCCTTTGAAAAAGGCAAAGTTATCGCGCCGCCACGCACATTCGCGTTGGGCGATGTGGAACAAGCCTGGGATAAGTGTGATGTGATTGTTGAGGGACGAGCGGATACAGCTGGCCAGGAACATCTTTATTTGGAAACACAAATTTCCATGGTTATCCCCGGTGAGCGAGAAAACCTCAAAATATACTCATCAACACAAAACCCCTCGGCGGTACAAAAAATTGCCGCACGAGTTCTGGGGTTGCCGATGAACAATATTGAGGTTGAGATTTTGCGACTTGGCGGCGCTTTTGGCGGAAAGGAAGAACAAGCCAATACCTGGGCCTGCCTCGCGGCAATGGGAAGTTATAAAATCAACAGACCGGTTAAGCTCAGTCTTCCCCGGCATGAGGATATGATGATGACGGGTAAACGACATCCCTACTCATCTGATTATAAATTGGGCCTCAAAAAGGATGGAACCATACTCGCCTACCAGATCGAACTTTACCAAAATAGTGGTAACAGCGCCGACCTATCAACTTCAATTCTGGAACGTACACTATACCACTGCACCAATAGCTATTTTATTCCCAATGTAAAGGCCACCGCGACTCCTTGTTATACAAATCTTCCGTCATTTACCGCTTACAGGGGATTTGGCGGTCCTCAGGGGATGTTTGTTCTGGAAGCAGCCATTAATAAAGCCGCGAAAAAACTAAATGTCAATCCCTCGAAAATTCAACAAAAAAATCTATTGAAGGAAGGGGATGAGTTTCTTTACGGCATGCAAATTGAGCATTGCCAGATTCGCAGAAGCTATGAAGCCGTTAAGAAAAAAGCGGATTTGGATAAAAAAATTAAGGAATTTGCCAAGTTTAATAAAAAGAATGTTCAATTTAAAAAAGGCATTTATGCCATGCCGGTCACATTTGGCATCTCCTTTACGACGATTTTCCTGAATCAAGCCGGTGCGTTGGTACACGTTTACAATGATGGCAGCATTAATGTTTCAACCGGTGCTACTGAAATGGGACAAGGTGTATTTATGAAAATAGCAACCATTGTGGCCAATGCTTTTTCCGTTTCCGTCGATCGTGTTAGGATTGAACCCACCAATACATCCCGTGTCGCAAATACCTCCCCAACTGCGGCAAGTTCGGGTTGTGATATGAATGGTCGTGCCGCGGAACTCGCTTGTTCGCAGATCAAAGAAAGATTGTTAAAGTCGGCATCAAAACAAGCCGGAGCCGGTATTGCGGATACGATAGAGATCAAGGACGAGTTTGTTTATGTTAATGGCTCTAAGACCGCATTGGGATGGGAAGAGCTTATTTGGAATACTTATTTTTCCAGAATCAACCTCTCAGCTCAGGCTTTTTACGCGGTTCCGAACCTTTACTTTGATAAAACCACAGAAAAAGGGAAACCTTTCGCGTATCACAGCTATGGTACAGCGGTCATTGAAGTAACGGTCGACACTTTGAGAGGAACCTATAAACTGGATGCGATTAACATTTGTCATGACGTTGGGAAAAGTCTCAATGAAAAAGTGGATCGGGGACAAGTTGAAGGCGCCTGCATCCAGGGAATCGGCTGGTTGACTACGGAAGAGCTTTCATTTGCTGATGATGGTCGATTGCTAAGCAACGCCCTCAGTAACTATAAAATACCGGATTTGAAATTTGCTCCCGAAGTTTTTGATACGGAGTTCCTAATCGATACGGATAATCCTCATGCGGTCATGAAATCGAAAGCTGTAGGTGAACCACCCTTTATGTATGGAATCGGAGCTTATTTCGCTATTATGAGCGCACTGCAATCTGCCAGACCGGATAAAGACTTTTCTTATGACGCGCCTATCACTCCTGAAAAAGTGCTGATGAGCTTATATGATTCTGTAGGGCTAAAGAACAAATCCTTGAAATATGAATCAGCGAATTGAAGAAATCAGGAAAAGAGCTGTTTATTAAGGGGAAATGGCACCAGCGGGCGTTTCTGATTAAAGACCACCCGCGTTAATGGAAGACACAAAAGCCGCTCATTGTTTATCCGTAAAATGGGGTTAACAAGCAACCCATTCTCATTGCCAAACCAATGAATGATCGGTTTTCGCCGAGGAAACAGGTCAAGTTCAGGCAAGCTCAGTCTGATTCTTCTTTTAATACGTTCAGTGGCCGCACTTCAGCTAATGAGAAAAAACTATCCGCGATTTCTAATGTTTTCTGATCACAGTAAACATTCAACAATTCACCTAAAATGAAATCACTCACACCGCTTTATTGTTCATATGTCGATGACATGGAGGTTTACACAGCTACTGAACCACCAGACCAAATCGCGAAAAGATTGCGTCTCGCGGAAACAGAAATTGTGAAACTGGATGCCAATGAAAATCCTTATGGCACTGCTGATTTTGTGTTGGAAGCACTGCGGAGGGGGAAGTATTTTCATATTTATCCGGATCCGGCTCAGTCCCAGCTTAGGGAAAAAATTGCGGCATACGCGAATGTATCCGCCAAGCATATCATCGCGGGGACAGGGGCGGATGAGTTAATTGATCTGGTTTGCCGTCTGGTGATAGAGCCTGGTGATAAAATTTTGGGATTTGTGCCGACCTTTGGTTATTACTCTCATGTGATCCGACTAAATCGAGGGATTTACGAAACACATTTAAGGGAGGCGGATTTCTCGCTCTCTTTGGAAAAAGTCAAAAAGATAGACCTGACAGATGTTAAACTGGTGCTACTATGCTCTCCAAACAACCCCAGCGGGAACCTTCTGGAGGAAGAGCTGCTGGACTATTTTTTGAGTCAGCGCGTTTTGGTGTTGGTGGATGAGGCGTATTTCGAGTTTTCAGGGCAGTCTTTTGTCCAAAAGATTCAAAAATATGAAAACCTGGTAATATTAAGAACCTTTTCCAAATGTTTTAGCTTGGCGGGGCTTCGGGTTGGCTACGGAATAATGTCGGAGCAATTGGCCAACGGATTAATGAGAATTAAACCGCCATATAGCGTGAACACGGCAGCCGAGATAGCTTTAAAAACTTGTCTGGACAATATTTCGTATTATCGCTCGCAAGTTAATCAGATCATCGAAACCAGAGACTGGCTGCAAAATGAATTGGCGAAAGAACCTATATTGAGGGTCTATCCGTCTGAATCCAACTTTATATTTTGCCGGGTGATTGAACGAGAAGCCAAGGATGTAAAAAAACAATTAGAATCCAAAGGAATCCTGATTCGATACTTTGAAAGCGATTTAATGAAAAATAACCTAAGAATTTCGGTTGGCACCAAAATACAATCCGAGTTGTTTCTTAACAAGTTGAGAAAAATACTGCATTAATTTTGATGGGGTATTCACACCTACCGAATTTATGAACACAGACTAATTAATCGGACCAATGTGTTGATCGATCCATGAGCTTTGATAGCGGCGAATCAATCGATTATTGTAATTGATCGCCGACTCCGCCGATGCGTTCATACCTCCGGTGTACCAGTTGATTTCGAAAAAAAACAATAGCCCCGTGATCCCCCATTGTTTCATTTCAGCGTAGTGATAGCACCCCATGATAAACAGGGCATTCAATAGAAATGAGACGGTCGCTTTTCCGTATTCTTCACTTAACAATAAGCCGGAACCTGGCAATATCGCGGAATACAATCGCGCACGATCAGGATCGATCAGGTCGGGAATCTGGGTTTGCAGCGGGAAAGCGGAATCGGGCTTTCCGTAAACTTCTTGTTCCCAAAGTAGTTTGGCTTTTTCTTCTTTACCGAGCTTGAGAAGTGCCAGGGTTGCCAGTGAGGCGGCTTCTTTTGTTACCCGCTCCGAATATTCCGTCTTGTCGCGCAATGTTATTGTTGAAAACCGGATAACTTGTCGAAAGTCTTCGAGGTGATAATAGCTTTTTAATAAATAGGGTCTCAACAAGCGTACCTTTTCATTTTCCGGAATTATGAACTCCAACTTAAGTATTTCGGAAATGGCTCGATAGTAGTCTTCCTCCAAGTATAGTTCAACGGGGTAATGAATCTGTTCGTCGCTAATAGTGGCATCAGCATAAATTTCTGTTGCCGGTAAAGCAGTTAGGAGTAAAACCAATAATAGAGCAATTCGCATCTTACCTGAATCCGAGGATCGAAAATTAATGAAAGGTGGGTGCCGCAAGCGTTTTGGAATGAAGATAGTGAAAAAGCATCGGTGATGTGGTCAAGTAAAAACGGACACAAAGTGAAAAGGAATCCGCTGCCGCCTGGCGTGAATACTTCAAAGATCTTAAGCGTCGGGGGCTTGATTTATCAATGATTGAACTTGGAATCACGGATGGGTTGCCGGGATCGGAAAGAGTACGCAAAGAAGAATTCATCAAGGCAACCCAACTGCCTAAGAGTTTGATCGGGGGAAAAATGAATGATTAAGTCGTAGCCTCGTCCACGATTTCGATGATGTCTTTTATTTTTATATCGGCGTTGTTTTCGAGTATTCCGTCTGAAAGCATGGTCGCACAGAACGGACAAGCGGTTGAAACCGTTTTGGCTCCGGTTTTAATCAGCTCTTCCGCCCGTTCATTATTGATCCGTTTTCCAATTAGTTCTTCCATAAACATTCGTGATCCCCCGGCACCACAACAGAATCCTTTGGATTTGTTTCTATCCGTTTCAATCAAGCGCCCATTGCTGTTAACAGATTTTAATATTTCTCTCGGTGCTTGGTAAATGTTGTTCCATCGTCCCAAATAACAGGAATCATGGAAGGCAATATCACCCGGTTGATTGTTATTGGGCTTGAGCTTTCCGCCTTTGATCAATTGATTGAGGTATTCCGTGTGATGCACTACATCGTACCTGGCACCGAACTGCGGGTACTCATTTTTAATCATATTATAACAATGCGGACATCCCGCCAAGATTTTTTGGGGTTTGTATTGACCAAGTACTTCCACATTGGTTTGAATCAACATCTGAGCCAGATACTCATTACCGGCTCTTCTGGCTATATCACCGTTACAGCCTTCTTCCGGGCCCAAAATAGCGAAATTGACCCCGGCTTTCTTCAAGACACGCGCCATGGCACGCGAGATTTTCCTCCCTCGATCATCGAAAGAGCCGGAACAACCGATAAAATAGAGCAACTCAGCATCCGGATGATCGCTTATCAAAGGAACATCCATATCCTTACACCAATCAGCTCGGTTATCGGCACCGAAGCCCCAAGGGTTGGATTGGTTTTCCAAATTGGTAAACGTTTCCTGAATTTCCGATGGAAAATCGGTTTCCATCAATGTTCGATGTTTTCTAACTTCAAACATTGGATCGAGGTGTTGAATATTAAGCGGACAGATATCCTCACATGAGCGGCATGTGGTACATGACCAGATCACATCATTGGTAATGGGAGAATTCTCTCTGACAATCGCTTCTACTTCTTCATGTTTTCCGGAAATGATGAGATCGCTTTGACCGATCAAATCGTCCTTCAAGTCATGTATCCATTTTTTAGGAGATAATGGTTTTCCGGTATTCGCTGCCGGGCAAAGCTCCTCGCATCTCCCACACTCAGTGCAAGCGTATAAGTCGAGTACGTTTTTCCAATTCAATTCACTGACTTTACCCAATCCGAATGTTTCGGCATCTTCGTCTTCGATATCGGTTTTAACAATCGATTTTTCAGCTTCCAATGGTTTCAGAAACACATTCGGAACGGCTGCCAGCAGATGAAGATGTTTTGATCCCGGAATATAGATTAGAAATCCCAAGATGGTAAAAACATGAATATAATAAAAGATTTCATACCAAACTGTGATTGCCATAGGAGACATTGCTCTCAATCCTAATGTTCCGGCGATAGCACCAGAGACGGGAAACACACCGACATAACTGAATTCAGCAGATTGATGGGGTAAAACAATCTGGAAGGCATTGACCAGCAGAAACGTGATGATGATCACACTGGTAAATATAATGATCAAATTCGCGTCTCTGCCTAAAGTCAAATAAGCGGGACGAATAATCAATCTTCGGTAAAGAGCGAAAGCGAATCCGATTAAAACAAAGCAGGCCAGAATATCCGCGAGGTATAAGTAAGCGCCATATGCCGCGGGAATCCAATGGCCGATTTCAAGTGAGGGAATAACACCTTTGATCATAAGCTCCAACGAGTGCGGCTGAATGGCAAGAAAACCGAAGAAAATCATCGTATGGGCCATCCCCGGAATAAACTTTCTTCTAACATTGGATTGCCCGAGGATCTCCGTAAACAATATCACGACGCGTTCACCAACGCGATCCAAAACAAATTCCGATTGACCACTGACCGACCGCATCAGTCGATACAGTTTCTTAACTCGTAAAAAGAAGAGTGAAAAGGCACCTCCCAGAGCCACTATCATGATCACAATCTTGATTAGCGTGTATAGTTCCATTAATTATCCATTTTTTAATGCTTCCGTTAGGGCCGGGACAACTTCGAAAAGGTCACCAATAATACCATAATCGCATTTTTCAAAAATTGGCGCATCCTTGTCTGTGTTTATAGCGACGATTACCTTGGCTGTTTTCATACCGGCAAAATGCTGAACCGAACCGGAAAGACCGCAACCAATATAGAGTTTGGGACTCACCGTTTTTCCTGTCTGTCCGACTTGCATGGAATGGGGGGCCAATCCCGCATCAACCGCTGCTCTGGAAGCACCGACCGCGCCATCCATGGTTTTTGCGCAAGCTTCTAGAATCTTGAAGTTTTCTGCTGATTCAATGGGGCGTCCACCGGTGACGATAACATTCGCTTCACTCAAGTCCACTTTAGTTGAAGTCGCTTTTTTCACTTCCACAATCCTCATTAATCCGGGATCATCTACTGTCGCGTCAAAAGAGGATACTGCGACTGTGCTTGGGGTTTCCTTTTCCTCAATAGAATTAGGGCGGATACCACACAATAAGAAATCAGGAGAAAGCTTCACTGTCGCGTAAGTTTTACCGGAAAAATGAGATTTGAGAATCGAATTGTCGTTAAAATTAACTTGAATGCAATCCAGAGCCAGTGGCACATTCATAAATGCCGCCGTTCTGGCCAAAATATCTCTTCCTCTGGCACTGGAAACGCCAATAATACCATTTAGCTTTTGATCTTTTGCCAATTCGCTCAGAGCACGAGCTTGTAAATCAGGGCTTGAAGCGAGGTCGGAACCGCTTACAGTCAATTGAATAGCAGCTTTCGCGCCGAAGGTGCCTACTTCATCTTTGTTTTGTTCAGCGTCGCCTTCCGGAAAAATTGCGACGACTTCGTTCGCGCCGTCAGCCGATGCTGCTGTAAGCACGCCATGATTGACGCTTTTTGCTTCGTTGTTTTCTATTTCGATAATAACGCCTATTTTAGCCATTTTTTATTCTCCCAAGGTATTTGAAAAAGGGATCATTCTCCCGCGCATTATTATTAGATTACTTTCTCTTCTTCTTTAAGAATTCTGACAAGATTCCGCACAGCATCCTGAACGTCGCCATCGATTATTTTCGCGGCCGTTCGTTCTTTGACGTTTTCCAATTTAACCAGTTCAGCGACAGGACCTTCGACACTGATGCCTAATTCGGAAATGTCCATCTCTTTAACTTCTTTCTTTTTGGCTTTCAAAATATCGGGAAGTTTTGGATAACGTGGTTCGTTTAACCCTCTTGTCGTGCCAATTACGCAAGGTGTTTTCATTTCGATCACTTGTCGGTTTCCACCCTCAATTTCTCTTTCGACCACGACTTTGCCATTTCCCAGTGTCATTGCGTTCACCTCATTGGCCACCGGGATATTAAACGCGCTGGCCAGTCGGTATTGTGTTTGCAGCCCTTCACTATCGACAGAGGCTTTTCCCATGAAAATCAAATCTGCGGGGCCGTCGTTCTCGATCGCTTTTTTCAATGCCAGAGCGATGGTCGCGCTATCCAGAAAATAATTGTCGTTTTTTACCAAAATTCCTCGATGGGCTCCCATCGCCAAAGCACTTCTAACAGAGGCAATTGCCCCACCGGCACCAATAGTCACAATAATGACTTCACCTTGACCGGCGTTTTTTACTATGGTGATCGCTTCTTCAATCGCGTACTCGTCATAAGGATTGACAACAAATCTGCACCCTTTGCTTTCAAAATCATTTTCACCGGCGACCTTTATATTAACCGCGGTGTCCGGAACATGTTTTACGCAAACATAAATATTCATAATTTGACCCTTGATAAATATCTCGAAATATAAATAAAAAGCCCTGTTCGAAGTGCTTTCAGTTAATTGTAAATCCTGTTATCGCACGCTTAAAGATAACAATCCGTATACAGAAATACCAATGCCATTATCCTATTTAAGAGAATTTAAATATTCAAGACTATTCATTAAGAGGCACCAAATAGTTCCGGGTTACATTACAAACCTTGCAAAAAAAAGGAATCGAGAGGGTGGAAAAGTATAATAAAATAAGATGACAAGATATTGATATAAATGGCTTGACAAAACTGATAACTTCCAAAAAACGCATTTTGAACATAAAAAAAATCCAATCCGGGCGTTATCAACCATGGAAGATAAGAATTACCGCAGACCGGAGAATAAGGAAAGCGACGAACGAATCATCATTGAAGATATCTCAAAAATGATATGATCATCGATTCACGAGGATCAACACGATCTTGGTTCATTAGAGAATTTATTGACACCTTTTCTTGATAAGATTCGAAAGCAGACGACCGATGTCACTAGTGGCGCCATCGAAAGCGCTCACCGAACCTTGACTCGGTTTCGTATGAAACAGGCTGGTATGCATTGGAAAAAAAACGCAATCCATGGTTTCGTTTCGGGCACGGGATCAATCGGGAAAATAGGATAACTTGTCCAACAAGCATCTTAAGAAGGTGGCATGATCATGTTATGATGAACATGATCGCTTTTGGCTTTTTATTGCCGGAAAAGCTTCGGGATAAAAAAAGTTCTGGGTTGACCCTCCCATTGATGCGATAGTTGATTCAAAAGCTCTTATTGAAATGGAATGGCAGATGTCCGATTCACGACAGAAAAACTAAAATCAAGCACATAACAGAATTTACTCAACGTGGTATTAGGTCTATTTTGCCAAAAAATAACTTTGACTCAAAGTGTCAACTACTCTCGGGCGTTAGTGAAATATCCCCAATTTTTGATAATCCTTTTAATTTCTTCTTGGTTGGGTGGTGCTGCTAAATATTTGGTTTCTTTGTGATTGAGGGCCTCAATGGCTTTTGGAATGGGAAAAGTTTTATGACAGGCTTGTTCCACCGTATCCTTAAATTTAGCGGGATGAGCCGGCGATAAACAAATAACATTTTCATAGTCAGATTCATTTGCCGCGACAACTCCTGTGGCTGTGTGGGGATCTATAAACAAACCATGCTCCGCGTGTTCGCGAATGCAATTGATAGTTTGTTCCGAGTCCACTCGCATCGGTAGAAAATAAGTTCGCGCGCGCTTCAACTGAGAAGTGCTAAGTTTAAATTGTCCCGACTCTTTTAATGCTGTCATTTTACCTTTAACTTCATTCCCATCCTTACCCAGTAAATCAAATAAAAAACGCTCAAAATTACTGGCGACTTGGATGTCCATAGCAGGACTTAATGAGGTAAATACATCTTGAATTTCATAGACTCCGGTCGTAAGTGTACGATAAAGGATATCGTTTTCATTGGTAGCCAGTATCAGTTTCTTTATTGGCAATCCCATTTGACCTGCCAAATATCCCGCATATATATTCCCAAAATTACCCGTCGGAACAGAAAAATAAAGGGGGGTCTCAGGATATTTGTTCCAAAGTCGAAAGGCGGAATAAAAGTAATATACCACTTGAGCCATAACTCGAGCCCAATTAATTGAATTGACGGTTCCGAGCTTGTATTGATCTTTAAACTCCAAGTCACTAAATATTTCTTTGATAATCCTCTGCCCATCATCAAATGTTCCCTGAATTGCGATATTGATAACATTTTCATCCAACACGGAAGTCATCTGTTTTTCCTGGATGGCGCTAATTTTTCCTTTCGGATGGAGCATAAAAATATTAATTCCTCTTTTACCACGTACTCCATAAATCGCAGCACTTCCGGTATCCCCTGAAGTTGCCCCTAAAATGTTTAATTGCCTTTTTTCTTTCTGCAATATCTTTTCGAACAGCTTAGCTAAAAATTGTAATGCAACATCTTTAAAAGCGTATGTCGGTCCGTGATAAAGCTCAAGAATTGAAAAGCCATCATGAAAAGTCAAAGGTGTTATGTTTGGATGCGAAAAAGTAGAATAGCTTTCGCCTACTAGTTTTCGCAAATCCGTATCACTGAACTCTCCATCAATAAAGGGATGAAATAATTGAAACGCAAGATCCTGATAAGACAAAGTCTTAAATTGTTTTAAATGATCCGAAAAATCAGGCAAGGTTTCGGGAACAAACAAACCACCATCTCGAGATAATCCTTCAAGAACAGCATTTGTAAAACTTAGACTGTCGGACGCTTCCCTGGTACTTAAGTATTTCATTTTGTATTATCCGCGCAGTGGGTTAATAAATGGATATGATTAAGAGATATCAATCCGCTATTCCGTCTTATATCCGCGTATTCCATTGGCATCTCTTTATTTTTGTCTTATGTAAAGCAGCTCTTTTATTGATTTAAAATCGTAATTGGTTTTCGTATAACTAAAGAGTCCGGCGAGAATTGCCAGCACAAGGGGAATATAAAGAACAACCGGGTGAGCTTTGCCTTCGCTAAGTAGTATCCTGAATCTTGAAAATAAAGAAAAGTAAACGATAATCATGCCCAGCATATATAAAAATCGCGCTGTTTTAGGCGTTCTTGGATTGAACATACCCGTTGGTAAAGCGAATAAAGCAAAACTTATACAAGACAAAAATGTAACTATACGACTGTGAAACTCATCTACCAAACCAAAATACTCGATTGAATCAGGGGGGTGTTGTTTCATCTTTTCAAATAATTCACCTACAGTCATTACCATATCAGTTGTACCAAGTTTGCCACTTTTTTTCCTAAATCGTTGTGGTAAACCGCTCAGGTCTTTCCCCGGAGGGGCCAAGTCATATGATAGATGTTTAAAATGAATAATTGAGTATTCCTGGCCTTCTCCGGATGAGTGGATCTTTCCATAATCAAGCAATAGGTCAATTTTTTTCTCTTTTTCGTCAAACCGAATAGTCCCCGATTTGGCTTCAATGTATGATTTGCTCTTTTTAAGATTCCAATTAGAAATAAAAATACCCTGTAGTTGATCGTCTTCAATTTTAGATACGTAAATCATTTTTTGCCCCAAAAAATGATTAATTCGCCCCTCAATTAAATTGATTTTGGTTTGCTTTTTTAAAATGTTAAATTTCAAAATATCAAGATTTCTGAGTGCCAAGGGACTTAACCAAAACGTCTGAATCATAACAAAAACAGCAACCGCGAGTGAGAGAAACAACACAGGTGCGAATATCAACTTTAGAGACATTCCCGCAGCTCGCATAGCGATCAATTCACTATCTGATGAAACCCGGTATATCCCGACATAAACAGCGATCATCATTCCTATGGGCATAGCTATCATCATGATTGTTGGAAGGGAGTATAAAATCATTAAAAAAACAGACCGTATCTCGATTCCTGAAGTCTGTAAAAAAGGAATGAATTTGTATATTTGATCCATTAAAAGAATGGAGGCTATAACTCCAACCGCCAATAGCAGGGGAAACAAAAATTCCTTTATAAAATAGCTGAATAAGATCATCAAACTTTAATGATAGAGTATACTCATATGATGCGGGTAACTTTTTCCCGCTTCCCTATAGGCTCTTCTTGATAATGATTAGAGTCGTTTTGAGGAAATCCGTCCGCTGATTCGCGATCAAATAACTCATTGGTTTCGCGATGCCATCGCCTTTCGGCACGACCAAAGGCAGTGAGGGTGGTACGGGCTTGAATATGTTGATTGTGTATATTTTGTTGAACCAATCGTGTCAAAGTTCTCGCGGTGCTGGTTTTTTATTGAAGTGATGTTAAACAAATTTTGGGGTATCTATTCAGAACTCATTAAAAAAGTGCAAAAAAGTTCACTTTTTACTTGACAAGGTTTTTGAGGGATTTTTGTTTTTCGCGAACCCCTGATCGC
>CAZJUM010000002.1:0-41317 GCA_964549175.1 uncultured Pseudomonadota bacterium
GTCAAGTAAAAAATGAACTTTTTTGCACTTTTTTAATAAGCTCTGAATAGATACATTTAACCTTTGATGAAAAAGAGGTTCTCTAGCCTTTTTTCCTTTTGGAGCTTTATCACTTCTTCACAATCATCCATATCAATCCGCTTTTTCAAAAAGTTTGATTCACAGCTTTGAAGGACAGTGAGAGCAATCCGATAATCACAGCTTGCGAGTGAGTTTATTGCGACTTGGGATGGTGTGCTTAAAACCTGAAAAGCGCTTTCTCTGATTATCGCCGGATTATCATTAGTTCATTGACTGTTTTAAATGAAGCGAGCTAGATTGGTCGTCAATTGTTTAACGTAAACGGGCGGTTTTGATAGCTTGACCAAGTCTGTTCCGCTGAACCCAAACAAACGATTTTCATACCTTTAATAGAAAAAAATGAAAAAACTACTGATTCTATTTATCTGTCTTTCTGTTTCCGGTGCTGCTATGGGACAAGTTAAATTAAAGGTGGCTTCAGTCGACACCAATGCCGTTATTAACCGTTCGAAAGAGGGGAAGGATTCGAAGGAATTGCTCGCGGCGCAAAAAAAGCAGTCGGACAACTACCTGCAGGCAAAAGTTCAGGAGCTCCGAAAAAAGCAAGAAGAGCTTGAGAACTCCATGATGTTAACAGATAAAGCCAAGCAGGAAAAAATGGCTGAACTGCAAAAAATGTATGTTGATTTGAAAAGAGAAGAGGCAAAAGCCGCCAATGATTTTAGAGAAAATGAGAAACGATATGCTGAAACGATTTTTATGTTAATCAAACCCGTTATCAAAAGCATTGCCGAAAGAGAAAAATTTGATATGGTTTTGGATAAATCCCTGATAAAAGGGTTGCTGTATCATAATTTTAATATTATCGACATTACCGATCAGGTAATCACGGAATTCAACAACCTTCAATCAACGAATTAGCTATGATAATGGACGTTCCGGAAATTAAAAAACGATTAAAGCACCGATACCCATTTTTAATGATCGATCGCGTCATCGAGCTGGAAGAGGGCGTAAGCTGTACAGCGATAAAAAACGTAACGGTCAATGAAGCTTTTTTTAATGGTCATTTTCCGGAAATCCCTGTCATGCCCGGTGTTTTGATTGTTGAGGCCTTGGCGCAAACAGCCGGAATCGCCGGGTATACACTGCATAAAGATGCTGAGAAAAATATTACTTTTTTTGCCGGACTGGATAAAGTGAAATTCAAAAAACCGGTAGTACCGGGGGATCAATTGGTCTTAAAATCGACTTTTGTCAAACGAAAAATGAATATTTGGTTCCTCAAAGGGGATGCCTTTGTGGATGATCAATTGGTCGCAAGTGCTGAAGTCAAACTCGCTACCTCAAACTCTCCATAAACACTCGTCATGATTCATCCAACAGCTATCATTGATCCCACAGCTAAAGTTTATTCTGATATTCAGGTTGGCGCATATACCATGATCGGTCCGAATGTCGAAATTGGCGAAGATACTGAGGTTCAGCATCACGTCGTTATTGCAGGGCCAACTAAAATTGGAAAACGGTGCCGGATTTTCCCATTTGCTTCCATTGGATTAGAACCCCAAGATAAAAAATTTCGAGGAGAGATCTCTTTTCTGGAAATTGGGGATGAAAACACAATTCGGGAGTATGTTACGATAAATCGCGGCACTGAGCTTGGGGGAGGGATTACCAAAATTGGAAATCGGAGTTGGATCATGGCGTGTTGTCACATTGCCCATGATTGTGTATTGGGGAATGATATTACAATGTCCAACGGGGCAACACTGGCTGGGCACGTTAGCATTAAAGATCATGCGGTAATTGGCGGATTGACCGGTATTCATCAGTTTTGCAGTATCGGTGAATATGCCATTACCGGCGGGCAAAGTATGATTCCGCAAGATGTCGCTCCCTTTTCGATGGTGGCGGGAAATCGCGCCCGATTATCCGGTGTTAATTATGTCGGGTTGAAACGAAACGGATTTACTCAAGATAAAATTGATGATGTGAATCTGGCGTTCTCTATCTTTTTCAGAAGTGGTCTCACCAAAAATGATGCCATCATCAAACTGAAAGAGGAATTCCCCGACTCCCCTCATATCAAAATTTTTATTGACTTTACGGAAGCTTCGGAACGAGGCGTCTGCCGCTAACCGCGATAGCTCGCGAGACAAGCTAAACCTTATTCGCTCTAGTTTTAAAACAAGGATTTCTAAATGAATATAGCTGTAATCGGATATGGATATTGGGGTCCCAATTTGGTCAGAAATTTCTCCTGGCAAAATAATACCCATGTTAAATATGTTTGTGATCTCAATGAAAATAGACTGGCAGGAGCTAAGAACCAGTTTTCTAATATTGAAATCATCACCAAAGACTGTCAGAAAGTATTGGCTGATCCGGATGTCGATGCCGTTGCCATTGCAACACCGGTCTCTACCCACTTCCCCATTGCCAAAGCCGCTTTGGAGGCCAATAAGCATGTATTGATCGAAAAACCCATGACGGAAAATGCCCAAGATGCTCAAACAATTATTGACTTGGCAAAGGCTCGCAATCTGACGGTTATGGTCGATCACACATTTTTGTATACGGGAGCCGTGAAAAAAATAAAGGAACTGATAGCTTCCAATCAAATCGGCGATGTCTATTATTTTGATTCGGTTCGAGTGAATCTTGGCTTGTTCCAGAGTGATATTAACGTTGTTTGGGATCTTGCCCCCCACGATTTATCCATAATGAATTATGTGATTGATAAACAACCTGTCAGTGTGAGTGCTCAAGGGATTGCCCACATGGAAGGAGGATTGGAAAACATCGCGTATATGACCGTATACTATGAGAACTCAACCTTTGCCCATTTTCATGTGAATTGGTTATCGCCGATTAAGGTCAGGCGAATCTTAATTGGGGGATCCAAAAAAATGATTGTGTATGACGATATGGAAAACGCGGAAAAGGTTAAGGTCTATGATTCGGGTGTTTACATCAAGTCCGATGACAAAGAGTCGATATACAAGCATTTGATTCAATATCGGACCGGTGATATGTACGCGCCAAAACTGGACGGAGCGGAAGCTCTTAATATCGAATGCCAACATTTTATCGAATGCTGTCGGGAAGGAAAGAAACCCATTAGTGACGGAGAGTTTGGATTAACTATTGTAAAAATGCTGGAAGCGGCTCAAAAGTCAATCAAGCAACAAGGTGTCAATATCCCATTGGATTCACTATGTTAAAGGTATTACTCAATACGGAAGTACTGATCGAGGCGCTGAGAAAAAACAACGCGACCTGCCGGAAAGCTATAGAAAAATGTATCAAGAGTCCTAATATTCAAGCATGGGTACTCGCAAGCAGCGTTTCGGAGCTTGTCAAGAAAGGGATATCGGCGACCGGAATATCCGACGCTTTGCGACATATAGCTAAAATTCCTGTCAATCACTATCTTACCCAAAAAGCATTGCACTCATCGCTACAATTTGATCGTGCGTTTGAGTTAGCTGCTGCCAGAGTATTCAAATTGTCAATGATCGTGAAGGTTGATGTCCAAGCGAGTAATGGAGATATCAAGGATATTTCCACACAAGATTTTTTGGAATTGGATGAATCGGATCTGCCCGGCAATATCAACTTTATGGACTTAACTTTGCCGGTGCATGCGATCTTTAATCAAGTCGATGGTTGGTATATGGAGATTATCCAGAATACAGCATTTGCCGGTGGCAATCATGTGGCGGAATTTGAGAAAGAATTTGCGGAATATTGCCAAACTCGATTCGCCGTCGGAACCAGCAATGGGACGGATGCTCTGCTGTTTTGCTTATTGGCGCTGGGCATCGGACCAGGAGATGAGGTGATTACTGTTCCCAATACCTTCATCGCGACAACTGAGGCGATTTCTCAAGCCGGGGGCACACCGGTATTTGTTGATGTGCGGGCGGATAGCTATAATATGGATACGAATCAGATCGAAGAAAAAATCACTGAAAATACCAAGGTAATTCTTCCCGTTCATCTTTATGGGCAAATAGCCGATATGGATGCCATACTTGCCATTGCGCAAAAACATAAAATAAAGGTTTTGGAAGACGCGTGTCAGGCTCATGGTGCTGTTTATAAAGGGAAGCGGGCAGGATCAATAGGAGATGCAGCCGCATTCAGCATGTATCCCGGAAAAAATTTAGGTGCCTTTGGCGAAGCAGGCTGTGTTGTGACCAGCGACCCTGAGATCAATCGCGCAGTAAGATTGTTGCGGGATCATGGTCAAAATCAAAAATATTATCATGAGATCGAAGGTTACAATGGCCGTATGGACAACCTGCAAGCGGCTTCACTTAGGGCCAAATTACCGTTGATGGATGCTTGGAATGATTTACGCCGAAACGCGGCAAGGTGGTATCAGAAGTATTTGCGGGATATTCCTCAGGTGGTTCTCCCCAAAGTAGTCATTGATGAATCGGCGCATGTATTTCATGTGTATGTCATTTTGGTGTCAGAGCCTCGGGAAATGCATGAGTATTTAAAATCAAAGGGAATTTTTACAGCATTTCATTATCCGGTTCCTTTGCATAAACAGAATGCCTACAAGCAACAGTTTGCCGCCAAACAGAGTTATCCTGTAACAGAGGAATGCACTAGGAAACTTTTGACCTTGCCAATGTTTCCTGAGATTACGGAAAAACAGATCATGCGGATTTGCGGCGAAATAAAGCGGTTTTATGACTAAATTACTGGTGATTGCCGGTGAGGCTTCGGGTGATCTCCACGGCGGCAATGTTATTCTCAAATTAAAGGAATTACATCCGGATATCGAAATGTTCGGTACCGGTGGCAAAGTCTTGGAATCGGCGGGGGTGAGACTGATCTACCGGGCGGAAGACATGGCCGTAATCGGCATTTGGGAGGTATTAAAACGTTATGGATATTACAAAGGTATTTTCAATGATATTGTGCGTCAGTTGGATGAAGAAAAACCTGACGCGGTATTTTTAGTGGATTACCCCGCTTTTAATTTGCGAGTAGCCGAAGAAGCGAAAAAACGCGGTATTAAAGTAATTTATTATGTGGCTCCGCAAGTTTGGGCCTGGAAGAAAAATCGGATTCACAAAATCAAAGCCTTTGTCGATGAATTGATTTGTCTGTTCCCTTTTGAGGTTGATTTTTTTAGAAAGAAAGGGATGGACACCCATTGTTTTGGTCACCCCTTAATTGATATTGCCCATCCGTCGCAATCCAAATCTGAAGTTTTTAAAAAATGGGATTTGGATACCGGTAAGCGATTGGTGAGCTTGTTGCCGGGAAGTCGACGAAATGAAATATTGAGGCATTTCCCGTTACTGCTGACCATTGCCGATCGGCTATATGAAAAACAACCCGATGTGCAGTTCGCGATCCCCCTTGCGCCGACTGTGAGCAAAGAAGAAATTCAGGGACAATTAACCCATTCGAACGCTGTAATAAAGATCATCGAGGATGATACTTACAATATCGTAGGGCATTCGGACTTTGCCGCTGTGGCATCCGGTACCGCGACATTGGAAACGGCGCTGTTACAAACGCCGCTGTTGATTTACTATAAAATATCCGCGTTTACATATGTGATTGCCAAGTACATTTTGAGAATCAAAGCCGTTGGGTTGCCCAATATCGTTTCTGGCAAGGAGATTGTTCCTGAATTGATTCAGTATTTCACTTCGGCCCAGGACCTCGCCAATACCATTGATCACTATCTCACGAACAATCGAGAATATGATCAAATCAAACAAAATCTGCGGGAACTTCGTGCTAATATGGGAGAACACGGTGCCTACCAAAAAACGGCTGAGTTTTTGAATCAGTGCTTATCGCAGACTTTGTCACAAATACAAACCGCCGCAACTCAGTAACAATCCGGTGATCGTTTGTGACTATAAAAATGGAAAAGCCTCTTGTGATTATAAGATCAATACTTTAGCATTCGCCAATTAAGGTATTGATAAGTTACGGAATTCCGTTTCAACAGGAATGTAAATCCAGTTAGTCTTCAGGTATCTGTAATGAGAGAAGAAATACAAATTGATAATAAACGAATTATCTTAATCGGAACGGCCCATATTTCCCGGGAAAGTATCGATGAAGTAGAAACTATAATCCGTGAAGAAAAACCGGATACGGTTTGTGTCGAACTTTGCAAGAGCCTCTATGATTCCATTAAGGATACCAGTCATTGGCGCAATATGGATATTGTTAAGGTGATCAAAGAAGGAAAGACGTCGATTTTACTGATCAATTTGATGATCTCCGCGTTTCAAAAAAAAATGGGAGACAAACTAGGGGTGAAACCCGGAGCGGAAATGATCAAAGCCATCCAAGTGACCGAAGAAGTGGGTGCTAAAACGGTATTGGCAGATCGTGAGGTAACTATCACCTTGAATAGAACCTGGCGCAAATTGTCGTTTTGGGAAAAAATAAAGCTCTTTGGCCAATTGGTTTTCGAAATTTTCAAGTCACCAGAAATTTCAGAAGAGGAAATCGAAAACCTGAAAGAAACGGATATGCTGACTGAAGCGCTCGAAACGCTATCCGAGACTCTACCCATTGTCAAATCAGTTCTAATCGATGAGCGAGATAAGTATCTGGCGACGAAAATTGCCGAGGCAGAAGGCGATACCATTGTGGCGGTTATTGGTGCCGGTCATATGCTTGGAGTTCAAAAACATATTGAGCATCCGGTAAATCTTTCGGAGCTCGAAGTTCTGCTTAAACCCGGACATACCGGAAAGATCTTAAAATGGACGATCCCCTTGGCTGTACTGGGAATTATGGCTTATGGGTTTTTAGGCGTGGATATTCAAGTTGGACTTGGAATGGCTAAGTATTGGATTCTAATTAATGGCGTATTGGCGGCAGTTGGGGCTATTATTGCCGGCGGGCACATACTCACGATTATTTCAGCTTTTGTGGCAGCTCCGATCACCTCTTTAAATCCTATAATCGCTGCTGGCTGGGTTTCCGGGTTGACCGAAGCGTGGATTAGAAAACCACGGGTGGAGGATTTTGAGAACCTGGCCAATGATATAACAACGATCAAAGGGTTTCGTAAAAATGAAATAACAAAAATCCTATTGGTGGTTGTGCTCAGTAATATGGGAAGTATGATTGGATCATTTATTGGCATTCCTATTGTAACATCGATGTTGCAGAACAATATACCCACTTAAATTTTTTTGGAATTGATAACATTTTATTAACTCAGAAGAAGACAACGATAAAGAACAGGTAAAACTATGGAATCGGAAAAAAAGAATATTCTCAATGATTTTCTTCCCAAGCTCAAAAATTTCATTAAGTCGGAAACCGTTATTGGCGACCCATACACGATAGGTGATGTTACCTTGATTCCTATTAATTCAGTAAAAGTAGGATTTGGATACGGAGGCACCGATTTTAATAAAAAAACAGATTCCCAAGGTGGTGGCGGCGGTGTTTTGCTAACACCGGTAGCGTTTATCGTCGCGAAAGGAGACGATGTGTCCATTCATAGTTTGAATGCCGGGACAATTGAGAATGTGATGACCAAAGTGCCGGAAGTGGTCGATAAATTTATTTCTGTATTTCAGAGAACTCAAAAAAAAGATAAAGCACCCACAGAATGATCCTAGCCGTTAGTGTGTTTGTGATTGGATTAGTCATCCTAATTGTCATTTGCCTTCCGATAAAAATTGGATTCAAAACCAGTACACGCACCATAACAATTCGTTATATGTTCGTGCTCGCATTGATAAAACTGTTGGGAGATAAGCCCAAAATTAGAATTTATATATTGGGGAGACCTTGTAAAACCAAAGCTGAAAAAAAGTCGGCGAAAAAGAAGAAGAAAATCCAAGCTGAAAAAAAGTCGGCGAAAAAGAAGAAAAGAATCAAAAAAGTGACACCACAACTGATAATTGATATTCTGCGCCAACCGTCGATACCTAAAATAACGAAGGTACTTGTCAAATTTGGATTTCGATCCTTGTTTGCGGTAAATATCAAGCGCTTGAATTGGGATATTGGTCTCAAAGATTACTACCTGCAAGGTATTGTTCATGGTGTCAGTGCTTGTATTCCCCAAAGTAAAGCGATTACCATAAACAACAATTATCAGGGATGTAACCGATTACAGCTAAAAATGCATATTCCAATCTGGCGCTTGTTAATTGCATTGGTATTGCTACTCTGCTGTTTTCCCTACCTCAAGACCTTTCAACTATATAAATCAACTTTGCATTGAGCTACTTGAATAAATGATAACACGAGTGTTTTCGCAGTCTGTTCGGATATCCATTTTTTAAAACTTCAGCTTTATTCCGATGCTTTTTTGTTCTATGCTAGTGTCAAATTGGATCAATTACAGCCAAACTCACCCCGTGCCTTAATCATGACATGCATAGATGGTCATTAGTACCGAAAACCTTTTCGCGTCATAACCTTATTTCCCCTCAATTAAATGACATTGGAAATAGATGGAATCAGACTTGTCCGGGCCTCTGGTCCGCATATCGAACTCTATTTTGATTGGCAAAAACTTCCCCCCCTTGATTTACGACAGGAATATTATATTGTTAGATTTACACCACAGTCATCCGTAGCCCCCGTTGAATATGCCCGTCCCAATTCTGCGGGTCCCCTCTATTTTAGCCTTAAGGAAAACATTCAATACGAACTGAACGTACTACGAACCCCATATCTTAAATATGAAGTGGCAAGTTCGCTGAAATCCGAGCCAGTCATTGAAATGATTGCCGAACATGAAAATCGTCATGCTCTTATTTGGAGTAACATAGATTTTCGACAGCATAACGTCGCACGCCTGATAGTAACTGTGGACGGAGTGTATTATAAAAAAATCCCGGTCGACGCGGACCCCAAACTTGAAATAGGAAATCGACCGAAGTCGATAAAAATTCAAATAGAAAACGGTCCGGTACTATTTCAAGTGACAACCAATTTGCGGCAGTTTGAATCGGTCAGCAAATTTCAATTTAAACTCAATCATCAGGATGACGATTTTTATCTTTCCACGATAGTGAAACCCAATCCACAATGGACATTGCGTGCTGAAACCACTCCGTATTTTCTGAATCACTTGAATTGGTGGCAGAAATATTTGAAGCATTATCCCGGGGTCGATGCTTCGCGAATTACTGGCAGCTATCGTTTTTATGAAGATCAAGGGGAACCGACGGATATTCGTGTTTTTGGCTTTGGTTGTTCGATGAATCGATCGGCTATTCAACAAATTCAACAATTGGAATGGAAAATCAAAGACCTCTTGCCTGTGATTGAATATAAAGTCCAACTGCAAATCACTTCGGCACATCGCGAGTTACTCAAAAAAACACTGATTGAAAAGACAATAGCAGCGACTTTGGATGAAGACGTGATTGGATTTAGTTTTGAGGAAGTTGCCAAAGCGCGACAGACACTATTTGAGATTGATCCCCTGGTATCTTGGGAAAACGCGTTTTTGGAGTTGGTATTGTGGTTTAAGTGTGAGGGACATGAATGGCAAGAGTTCCAGCGAGAAATAGCGTATTGCCATCGCTGGGAATATACTCCGCAAGATCAAACGGAAGGTTGCCGTGCAGACTGGATTTTATGGAATCAGCAAAACCCGGACAATTTAATAACATTAACGCAACCAGCACGAGTTTTAAAAGATCGTTGGCCAGCTAAAGTTGTATTGAAGCCATTTCATGATAAAAGACTTCTGGCATGGTGGGATTTGGACCGTAATGGCGTGGAATCATTTATCAGAAAAGAGTGGCATGTAGTCTTTGACGAAGTAAGATTTTATTTAAAGATCTGTGAAGAATACTTAGGAAACCGCATCCATCGACCTGATTTGGATTGTCACCTGTTGGAACTTTTTTCATCCCATCAAACGGTCTATTTTGATATCGATAGCAATAAATGCTATACAGCGGAAATCGTCGCGCGACATGATGACCTTGAGTTGGCATTGACACCGATTTCCAATCAGCAGGTAGCCCCCAGGTCTATCGCCAAAACCCCTTCGCATGCGCAAGATCAACAAAAGTACACCAACCACTGGTATCATACATCGCAGCGAGAAGTTCGACATGCCCACGGGCATGATAGCAACAATATCGGGAAAGTGTTGTTTCATTTTCATATGCATTCTCCCAATTTATTTAGAGCCGATCCTTTCCGGGAAAGCTTCCTAAAGGCCAAAACTTGGCCCATCAGAACTCCGGAAGGGGTAGAGGTACATAATGTGCCCGGCGAATGGGTCATGAAAAACTGCCTGGATTCATGGCTGCCTCTTTTACGTGTGTTTCGTACCCTGATCAAAGAAAATGTAGATTTCCAGGCCAGTCTCAATATTTCTCCTCCGGTAGCTTATACCCTAACCAGTTCGCGATTTAAAGATTATATGAGTCGTTATCTGTTACGTGTAAGAGCTCATATCGAAACTCAAATCAAGCTGATGAAAGCGACACACCACAATCAGGAGTTCATTTGGGCTGCAGAACGATATCTGGAAGATGTGAACGCACTGGACGAGTATTATAATAATGAAATCAGTAAGAATATGATCGGTGCCTTCCGTGACCTTGAGCTACGGGGATTTCTGGAAATCCAAACCTGCACGGCCACGCACGGAATGCCGGGGTTACTGGCGTCAACGCCTGACTCACTGGATTCTCAGATTTCTTTGGCTACTCGCTCTCATCATCGAATTTTTGGTGATCGTCCCAGAGGGATCTGGCTGGCAGAGAATTCTTTTTTCCCGGGGATCGATCAATTTTTAAATAAAGAAGGGCTTCGTTATTTCTTTGTTGAAGCTGAAGCGATATTAAAAGGCTCTGTATGTCCGCAAGAAGAAGAATATAATCCCGTTGTCATTCCTGGTAGTGATATTGTGGTGTTTGGTAGAAGCCGGCTGGGCAGAACGCAAGTTTGGGATGCTGAAATCGGTTATGCGGGACATCCGGATTTTAGAGAATATCACTTCCGTCATATGGGGTTGCCGCTAAAACGCATTACATCCAAGCTGTCTGATGAAAAGCTACCTTATAATCCTGACATTGCGGAAAAAACAGCACAGAAATTGGCGTGTGATTTTCACCATAAACTTTCCGAAAAAGCACATGAGTTATCTTCCCGTGCCTTTAAGAGTATGCCTGTCATAACATGTACCTACGATGCCGAACTCTTTGGCCACCACTGGGCCGAAGGACCGATGTTTATCGAAGAGTTATTCAGGGAGTTTCACCGAAAAGGGGATAAAATCGGTTTAACCACAGCATCTCATTATTTGGTTCAAGAACCGAATTTGCCGGTAAGTAACCCCAATCCGTCCACATGGGGGCATGAAACTTCCCATATGCGCTGGACCGATCCGAAAGTGTCCTGGACATTTCGAGAGTTGGAACGGGCGGACAACTTGCTTCGCCGATATTTAGGCTTAGCTATGAAAAAGCAGTTCAACTCATTTCAGGTTGAAGCTGTTGAGCAAATGGGAGCTGAACTGGTTCGGGCTCAAAGCTCTGATTTGACTTTTGTGATTGTTTCCGGAGATTTTGAAGAGGACATGCGGCGAGAAATTCAAAAATATCTTGACTATTTTTATCGGCTAAAATGTTTGGTGGATAACAATCTTGAGGATTGGGAATTCTTGAGGTTCAGAAAGTATGAGAATGACATGTTTCCTGAAATATCGGACTACTATCAAATTCGTTGACACTATTGAGCTATTTTAAGTTTGTCCGAATACTCTGAGAAAGCGATTCAGAAGCAAAATATATATAATTGAGGATCGGTTGAAAGTGACATGAATTTTCCATTGATCTTGAAATAGCGATCCCTAACGATATCTTAACTTTCCGATTTTAAACGCTTCCGGAGCCTTTTGCGGCGTTTGTGGTTACAGGATTCCGATTAAAAGGTTTTGATTTCAGTGAAAGCATCATCTTGTCCTCGCGATTTTTTCAATTTACAGCGCGAAATACCAGAAAGCTGACCAGAAGAAAAACTCATCCGTAATTACTGAAATCGAACAAAAAATATTGACAAGTTCTATGCCGTATTTTAGGATTTCAATTTTAGCAAAGACAAGGAAAGTGCTGGCTTAGCTCAATTGGCAGAGCAGCTGATTTGTAATCAGCAGGTCGGGAGTTCGAATCCTCCAGCCAGCACCATCATTGACATAACGGGGAGGTTCCCGAGTGGCTAAAGGGAACAGACTGTAAATCTGTCGGCACCGCCTTCGGAGGTTCGAATCCTCCCCTCCCCACCATTCCTCGCGCACACGGAAGATTTGAGCCCGGGTAGCTCAGGGGCAGAGTGCTTCCTTGGTAAGGAAGAGGTCGGCAGTTCAAATCTGCTCCCGGGCTCCAGTAAAACAATACACCAATGCCATGAGAGAGATAATCTATTTGCAGTGCACCGAGTGTCAACGCAAGAACTATACGTCAACGCGGAATAAAAAAAATACGCCTGCGAAGCTGGAAATAAAAAAGTATTGTCAGTTTGATCAAAAGCATACACTTCATAAAGAAGGGAAAAAATAGTTGAAGGCCAGTAGCTCCAATGGTAGAGCGTCGGTCTCCAAAACCGAATGTTGTGGGTTCGAATCCCTCCTGGCCTGCCACATCAGTAGTTAATCAAAAGAAACTCGATCACTCGTTAGTGAAATGCTACAAAGAATAAAAAAATTTCTAGTCGATGTTCGTACCGAGTTCAAAAAAGTGACTTGGCCCACTAAGGATCAAACAATTAAACAAACCGGTGTGGTCTTAGTAGTTGTCGCGCTTGTGTCAGTCTTTTTAGGTGTTGTGGATATCGGGTTATCGGAACTGTTTAAATTCTTAATCGGATAAACCATAATGTCAGAAAATGAATACAAATGGTATATTTTACAGGCCCACGCGGGACATGAAAATAAGGTTAAACAACTGATCGAAGGTCGTTTAAAAACGACAAAAATGTCCGAACTGGTCGAAGAGATTTTCATTCCGTCTGAAGAAGTTACTACCAAGAAGTCCGGAAAAACCCATATCAATAATGTTACCTATTTCCCCGGATACATCTTAATAAAAATGAAACTCACCAACGACTTATGGCATGTTTTGCGAGCTGTGCCTAAGGTCTCCGGATTTATTGGAGGAGATCAAAGTAACCCATTGCCGGTTCCGGATCAAGAACTTGCGGATATTAGATCACAGATTCAAAACGGTATTAAACAAGCAGAAATTGATTCTACCTTTTCTGCCGGACAAAAGGTTGTCATTATTGAAGGACCTTTTGCCCGATTTAACGGTGTCATCGATGCGGTTGATCAAGAAAACAGCAAATTAACGGTACTGGTCAGTATTTTTGGACGATCAACACCATTAGAGCTGGAGTTTGATAAAGTTAGGCTTTCGGAGTAGACCCCAAAAGACCTATATTTATAAAAACAGGCGAATTTAATTCGCGAAATTATTATTAATCCGAAGGTTTGTAATGGCTAAAAAAATTGCAGGATATATTAAGCTACAGGTAGAAGCGGGTAAGGCAAATCCGTCACCGCCGATCGGACCGGCTTTGGGCCAGCACGGATTGAGTATCATGGAGTTTTGCAAAAGTTTTAATTCCAAGACTCAAAAGCAAGAAGGCATGATCATTCCCGTCGTCATTACGGTATATACTGATCGAACTTTCTCCTTTATTACTAAAACTCCTCCTGTCCCCGTACTGATCAAAAAAGCGTTGGGATTGACTAAGGGGTCTCCCGAACCTAATCGAACAAAAGTTGGGCGGATAACAGAAGCACAATTGGAGGAAATCGCGAAAATTAAAATGCCGGATCTGAATTGTTATGATCTGGAAGCGGCCAAACGATTGGTTTTGGGAACCGCGAACAGCATGGGTGTCCAGGCTCCGGCTAAATAAACCAAATATCAAGTAATTGTTAAGGAAAAAAATGGTAAAACTTTCCAAAAGAGTTAAAGAATGGAAAGCCGATCTCGATTGTGCGAAGAAGTACGAGTTCCCAGAGGCGGTAGGATTGCTCAAGAAATTTACCAAAGCGAAATTTAAAGAGAGACTTGATGTCGTGTTTCGCTTAGGAATTGATCCAAGAAAAACAGACCAGATGGTTCGAGGTAGTTGTGTTTTACCACATGGTACCGGAAAAGAAGTTCGTGTACTTGTTTTTGCAAAAGGGGATAAGGAAAAAGAAGCACTGGATGCCGGAGCGGACTTCGTAGGCGGTAACGACCTGGCCGCAAAAATCAAAGATGGTTGGATGGACTTTGATCGTGTGATCGCTACTCCTGATATGATGGGAGTTGTTGGTAAAATTGGCCGGATCTTGGGACCTCGAGGCTTAATGCCAAACCCAAAAGTTGGTACGGTTACTCCGGCAATTGGTGAAACAGTTAAGATGGTTAAAAAAGGTCAAGTTCAGTTTAAGACCGATAAAGGTGCCAATGTTGCGGCTACAATCGGAATGATGAGCTTTTCCGATGAGCAAATGCTTGAAAATCTTCAGACCTTTCATGATAGTTTGATTAAGCTGAGGCCAGCGAATGCGAAAGGCAACTATATTAAGAATATCTCAATATCAAGTACCATGGGACCTGGAATTAAACTAGATCCCTTTCAGTTTAAAAAATAGTACCCTGTTTTGAAAGGTCCTGAGTCTATGTTGCTCTGCAATGAGACTGAGAATCCTTCGTGTATCGGAATCATCGAAGAAAGCAGGAACCGGAGAATCGGTTTAAATTTCCCGCCGAGATAGTTTTGGATCATACCACCGATAGTCCTCAGAATTATTCTCCGCCCCTGTTTTCCTCCTATTTTTAATTTTTATTAATATTACCTCAAGCCTCACTTAATGCCGGGGTTTTTTCACAGCGATCAACTATTTATATTAATGTGACTTCGCTGATTTTATGGAGAACTTAATGGACAGATCAACCAAGGAAGCATTGGTCGCGGAATACGGCGATATCTTTAAATCCGCTGTTTCGGGCGTTTTAGTCAATTACAAAGGGATAACAGTTGAAGAATTAACCACCCTGAGAAAGACTTTATACGAAAAAAACAGTCGATTTCGCGTATTGAAAAACTCATTGGCGAAGATTGCCGCCAATGGAACACCCTGTGAGAAACTCAGTGAGCATTTCACTGAAACCAGAGCGTTCGCGTACAGTGATAAAGAGCTTGCGGCTCCTGCCAAAGTAATTTCTGATGAAGCCAAAACGAACGACAAGTTGAAGTTGATCGCCGGTGTATTGGTTTCCGGAGAAAAAGCTGAAGTGCTGAATATCGAAGGAATCGAAACACTCAGCAGCATGCCAAGCCGAGAAGATCTACTGACGAAGCTATCATATGTTATGAACGAACCCGCGACGAATTTCGCACGTGTACTGAACGAAGTTCCAAGTAAATTTGTTCGTGTATTACAAGCAATTAGCGATTCAAAAAACTGAAATACTAAATTTAAGGAGAAAGAATGTCTGATGTTACCAAGGATCAAGTAGTGGAATTTATTTCCAACATGTCTGTATTAGAGCTATCCGAATTCGTTAAGGAATTAGAAGAAAAATTTGGCGTTAGTGCTACCGCAGCTGTTGCGGCAGCTGCTCCTGCCGGTGGCACTGTCGCTGGTGAAGCTGCTGCTGAACAGACAGAGTTTGATGTTGTGATGACTTCTTTTGGTGAAAAGAAAATCAACGTAATCAAGGAAATCCGTGTTTTGACCGGTTTAGGTCTTAAAGAAGCCAAGGAATTGGTCGAATCCGCTGGTCCTGATTGCAAAGTTAAAGAAGGCACGGATAAAGAAGAAGCTGAATCAGTTGCTAAAAAACTTATTGAAGCTGGTGCTACTGCTGAAGTTAAGTAATTGTTTCAATGTAATTAAGGCTCGGATTTTTAGCCGAGTCTTGATACTTTCCATTGTCTTCCCTCAATTATCAATCGAAACAACCACTGATTCACCGTAGCCTTTTTACTTTCCTAAGTTTGCGTAGTATAGTTTCAATCGTTCGTAAGCCGAATTATAAATCTGCAGAATTTTTTTAGCTGTTTCCTGTTTTTCCGGATTGCTGTTGAAATGGTCCGGATGATAGATTTTAATCTCTTTATTTCGAGCTTTTTTGACTTCGTCATGATTTGAAGGCGGTGTAAGCCCAAATAGTTGCAGATCATCGACAACTCGCTGAGGGTACGCCGATTCGGATTTGTTTTTTTGATACTGACCGGAGTTTGAATGATCGGAACCACAGCTCTTTTTTTGTTGTTTCCAAATTGTCTCTTCCCGGGCATACTGCTTTTCCCATTCCGAAAGTTTTTCATCCAGTGTTTGACTTCCTTGTTTTAACAAATCTTCGAAGGGTTCAATGTGATCTCCCGCGACACTTTGAAACAATCGGTATAATCTTTTGGCTAAGGACATATTAGAATATTATGATCAGGTTTAAACGAAGGTGTAGGATTACGGGATGATTTATTATAAGCGTTCAACCTTCAGTTTTGTCCAGTGAAAGCAGCCATATGAACTTTTTTTGATCAGTGCTCATGTTTCTGAAAACTGACTGCTGATAGCCGAATGCTTACGATTTATTGGGTTCTCGCATTGAGCTCGTGAATTGATGATCATTAGATTAACAAGCTCGCTTATTTTCGAATAGTCCAATCGCTTAAAATCATCTGTATTTTTGGTATTCGAAGACGATGATGATAAGATACGATAAATGAATCTGCGTGGGACCGTTATTAAACAATCGAAATCGCCTGGCTAGGCCCCTTGGTAATCACAAAAATCACAGAGGAAAAAGCAAGCTGAAAACTTCAAATATCACTTGGAAAAAAACTAAAATGGCTTTAGAGTCGATATGTAATATACTTGAGGAGATACAGAGAAAGAGCCCTGAAGGTATTTAGAACGGAACGATCCTCATTATGGGTGATTCCAGCTTGCCGCAAACCCCCAAATAGGTGAAACTCAAATCTCAACTTTGAATTCCGGATAATGAGATACTGAATTCTATGGTCTACCCAGATAAACCGGTTTTATCCGGATATACAATCCGAGTCGGTTTAAACGAATTTGCGAACTAATCCATCTGTGCATAAAGGTCAATGAATCTATTATCAAAAAATATGCTCCTGCTGATTTCAATTGCCGTGGGAATTGTCGTGTTGTTTTCTTTTTCCTCAGAGCGTAGCAAGCAAAAAGAAGTGTCTTTCAGCCAGTTTATGAATATGCTGAGTAAGGGAGAGGTGGTCGATGTCACCATCAAGGGAGATCAAGTTTATGGAAAACGAACCGATCAAGAGACTTTTGTAGTAAACGTTCCACGATATTATGAAGATTTGATTCCCATGTTATATGATCGAGGGATTCAATTTCGAATAAAGACACCTGACTCGGAGGGGCTTTTGTTTGCCATAATCAGTAATTGGCTGCCGATTATTTTGATTATAGGTGTTTGGTTGTTTTTCATGAAACAGATGCAAGGGGGTAATAAAATCATGGGATTTGGCAAGTCCAAACCCAAAAAAGTCGAAGAAGATACGAAAAAAATCACATTTGACGATGTTGCGGGTATTGAGGAATCCAAAGCGGAATTGACTGAAATCGTCGAATTTTTGAGAGAACCCAGTAAATTTGAAAAACTAGGTGCCCGGATTCCTACGGGCGTACTGCTGGTCGGAGAACCGGGAACAGGAAAAACTTTGTTGGCAAAAGCAATTGCGGGAGAAGCTCAGGTGGCTTTTTTAAGTATCAGCGGATCGGATTTTGTCGAAATGTTTGTTGGGGTCGGAGCTAGTCGGGTGCGTGATTTATTCACTCAGGCACGTGAGAACGCGCCTTGTATCATATTCATTGATGAAATTGACGCAGTGGGTCGTCATCGTGGTGCGGGCCTCGGCGGAGGGAATGATGAACGTGAACAGACCCTAAATCAGCTTTTGGTAGAAATGGATGGTTTCCAAGGCAATGAAGGGGTCATTGTTGTGGCGGCAACCAACCGCTCCGATGTGCTCGATTCCGCTCTTACTCGACCTGGCCGATTTGATCGGCAAGTTGTGATTCCCCGACCCGATATGAACGGACGTCACAAAATATTAGAAGTTCACACCAAAGATCTACAGCTTTCCCAAGATGTTGAATTGAAGACTATCGCCCGGGCTACACCAGGCTTTACCGGTGCGGATTTAGCCAATTTAGCGAACGAAAGCGCTTTGATCGCGGCCAAACACAATAAACAGAATATTGAGTTCAGCGATTTTGAAGAAGCCAGGGATAAAATTATGATGGGTAAAGAAAGACGCTCTATGGTTATCCCTGAAGACGAAAAGAAAACAACCGCCTTCCATGAAGCCGGGCATGCACTAATTGCCGCGTTGCACGAGAAAGTCGATGCTATTCACAAGGTTTCTATCATACCTCGGGGGCGAGCACTAGGAATAACGATGTTATTGCCGGAGGATGATAAGCATTCATATTACCGATCCGAGTTAGATGGTATGATCATGATGATAATGGGCGGAAGAGCGGCTGAGGAATTAATCTTTAATCATTTTACGACTGGTGCAAGTAACGATTTAGAACGTTCGACTTCTTTGGCTCATCGCATGGTCTGTAATTGGGGAATGAGCGATTCCATAGGTCCTATCCATTATGCAACCAATCAGGGCGAGGTTTTTCTGGGTCGCGACTTGATGCGAAAGAAGAATATCAGCCAGACAACCGCCAGCCGTATTGATGAGGAGGTTAAAAACATTGTCAATGGTGCTTATCAGAGAACCATGGATTTATTGAGGGAAAACATCGATTTGCTTCATTCGATTACCAAAGAATTGATTGAAAAAGAAACCATTGATGGGAATATCATTATGGACCTGGTAGCGGCAAAAAATCAATAATGTTTGGCGACAAAACTTCATATATGGCTAACATCGCGTATTTGTTTCCCCCCATGGAATCGATCATCATTTATAAATACCTGACTCGAATTGGTGTGGACCTGATGATTGGTAAGGACCAAGCGTTTCATCATCTTTTTATTTGTTATACTCCCTCCGAACTTCCGCGAAGTTTTGAGCAGCTTTCGCTAACATTTCCTGATCTGAGCCGACTGGATCATGTGCCCGGTCTGGGCCATCGGCTGATACTGGTGGTTAGTTTCTCCGAGCTGGGGAAAGTATTGGACTTTGCTTCTGATTTGTCTTGCCGGTTTATTTTTGATCAATTGAATGAGCAGCTGAGGCGTGCATACTCCCCAAATTTTAGAATCCGGAATCTTGTTTGGACCAAAAAAAGACCTAAAATAATGGGGATCATCAACATTACACCGGATTCGTTTTATGATGGTGGGAAACACTATCAAAAACAAAATTACGCAAAGATCGCGGAAAAAATGATTGCTTCTGGTGCTGATATTATTGATATTGGTGGGGAGTCGACAAGACCCGGTTCAAAGTCAATCGATGCTTCAGAAGAACTCAGACGGGTGCTCCCGGTTGTGACGCAAATCCGAAGGCGGTTCGAAATACCCATCTCTGTCGACACGATAAAACCCGCAGTCGCGGATGAGGTTTTGAAAGCTGGCGCCGATTTGATCAATGATGTTTCCGGATTGAGTGCCGGGCGGGAGATGTTGGACATAGTAAAGTGTCACCATGCCAGTTACTGCCTGATGCATACGCAAGGTACCCCTGAAATCATGCAAAAAGATCCTAGCTATAAAGATGTATTGGCTGAAGTTTACGACTTTTTTCAAAAAAAACTGGCATTTTGTGAAACTCACGGATTGAAAAGGGACCGTGTTTTACTCGATCCCGGGATTGGTTTTGGCAAAAAAACGGATCATAATTTGGATTTGTTGCGATTTATATCGGTTTTTTCCAATTTAGAATGTTTGATTTTACAGGGAAGTTCCAATAAGTCGTTTATTGGTAGGTTGCTTAAGCGTGAAGTGAATCAGCGACTCTCGGGCACATTGGCGACACAATCCCTGGGGTGGGTTAACGGAGCAAGTGTTTTTCGCGTGCACCAGGTTGCTGAAAACAAAGATGTGACCGAAATAGCCGCGATATATACCAGCTGCAATTGAACTCGATAGTTACACAATATTTTTTTCAGAATTATTTTTGATCAAAGAAATAGAAATATGCCTTGGCAATTTATTGATCAGTTAAATTTAAGGTGGCAAGATTGTGTTGATATCGCAATTTTAGCGATTATTATCTATCGATTGTTACTGATGCTTAAAGGAACGCGAACAGTCCAGATAATAATTGGTTTTCTGATTGTCTCGTTGTTTTTCTACGGTGCTGAGCTCTTTAAACTAGAGGGGGTTACATGGGTTTTGACCACCTTGTTCAATTCTATTGTGATTGTAATAATCGTGTTATTTCAATCAGATTTTAGAAATGCTTTGGCTGGCATGGGAACCAGGACTTTTTTCTTAGATTACAAAAGAGGAAAATCAGTTGATTTTATTGATAAACTATATACCGCATGCAGCCATTTTTCAACAACCGGTATAGGAGCACTGATCGTCCTGGAGCGTGAAATGGGATTAGCCGCTTATTCCAATAGTGCCACCAGGATTAACGCGGAATTCTCACCACAATTATTGGTAACGCTTTTCAACACCCGCGCACCATTGCATGACGGGGCGGTAATTATCGACAAAAACCAGATGATCGCCTATGCCGGTTGTATCCTTCCGCTTTCTGCCAACCTGGAATTATCGGAACGACTGGGAACAAGACATCGGGCAGCCATAGGACTTAGTGAGGAATCCGATGCTGTAATATTGGTTGTTAGTGAAGAAACCGGAATGATTAGTTATGTGTCAAAAGGGAAAATCTATGAAGAAACCGGATCATTTTCTGTAAAAGACAAGTTGAATGAACTATTTGTGAAGCCTTAAGTGATATGAATCTATTTAGCTTTATACGGCAAATTAAAATATTTTTGCTTAAAAATCCGCTCCAAAAAATATTGGCATTGGTTTTTGCGATATTGATTTGGGCCTTTGCGCCTAGTATGGAAAAACCGTCGTTATCGCAAATGCAAATATTTGTTCCCGTTTCTTATATTAATACCCCCCAAGATTTGGAAATTGTTTCCCAACCACAACAATCCGTCGGAATCACCATTGAAATTACCAATGATGAAATCCCTAATCCAAGTTTGTTTCAAACCTTTATAAATCTTGAAAACGCATACCCGGGAGAGCAAATTTACGAAATAGCCATTGAAGATATCAAGCATCCGGAAAGGGTCAAAATTTTAAAAATATCACCGGACAAACTTGCCATCTCCTTTGAAAAAACACTGGAGAGGGAATTAACGATCAAACCGGTTATCGTTGGGGTTCCTGCTGAAAAGTATGTATTGGAGAAAGTGACCATTGAGCCCAACTCAATCGTTGTTAGTGGTCCGTTTTCAATATTGGAAAAGCTGGAACAAGTGGAGAGTAAGACAATCAACATTGAAGGAGCTTTTCATGATATTGAGGCGATCACGGCAATTAATATTCCCAAACAATTGTCCATTGTAAGCCCGGAGCCAGAGTATTACAAAGCCAGAATTGAAATTGGCAGTGAGCCGATGAACGTTCGATTCGATGATATACCGATTGGTATTGTAAATCAGGAATACGTTACACGGATCAATCCCCGAGCGTTTAGTGTATTGTTAAGAGGACCACGCTCTATCATGCAGACTTTCTCCAAGCAAGATGTGCAAGCTTTTATCGATCTGCGGGACTATAAACCTGGTAAATACAAAATTGAAGCCTCTGAACTAACGCTGAGATTGCGCCCGGAAATTCAAATGCAGAAAATTTGGCCTCCCATTCACATCTGGGTGAAAAATCAAAGAATTGAGGAATAACTGAAACGGTGTTAAATCTTGAATTTCGCTTTGAAATTCAATTACTTTATCTTGTCCCGCCCTGCATCGTATTCCCGGATATCCGCGGAATGTTAGTATTTAAGTGTCGTTCTAAATCTGCAGCGCATTTAGGATGAATCCCCATCGTTTTTTCCCAGACCGAGTGTTTTTCCATACAGATATAAAGCGGAACTTTTGCGGCAATTCTTTGAATCCAATTCGAGATTTTTCCGATTAATTGCTTACGAATTGGCTTGAGATACCTCATTTTACCATCATGAGTTGCGGTGAACTCGTTGGAAAAAATCGATAATCCGGGGAATCGATCTTCCGCAATTTGCTTTAACATTGGAATATATCGCAGGGTTCCCATGCTGATCCATGCGATTTTCTGAGCAGGGATCATGTCAAATAACATTTCAATTGTTTTCTGATATCCCTTTTCCCAGTCCTTATATAGAATGATGGGGTCAAAATGAAATGCCACCCCGTATCCATTATCAATAACTTTTTGTGCGGCTTTTAAGCGATCTTTCAATGACGCGGTTTTGAGTTCATGATGCTTTATAATCTCTATGGGATTGAGTGACCAGGCAATAACAGTGTTTTGATTATGATTTAAACCGATAAGAGAGGAGACTCGATCTGTTTTTGTTTTCAGCTCCAAAGTCGCGTTTTGGAGATGAGCAAATGTTTCCACCAAAAAGGGATTCACATTAAAAATATGATCCAACGCAATGCTATCCGAATGCTCTCCGGTGCCAACGCGGAATGGTTGATGTGGGCTGCTTTTGATTGTCTGAATCATGCGATCAACGAGCTCATCGACGTTGACATGAAATGTGATCACCGAGCGATTTAAAAAAGCTTGTAAGATACAATAAGTGCACTCCAACGGACAGTTTTCGACCAGATCGAGAACATAATAGTTACAACAAAGCACATTTTCAGAAAAACCGGGACAAAGTTTGAATGCGGTGGAAGGAAATTGTTTTAAGTAAAGGGCTTTTTTTCCTTCACTGAGACTTATATCGCGATCATTGAGTCCGGTTTTTTGCGAATCATCAAGAATGATTGACTGAATATCAGGACACCGAGATAGAATTTGTTGGGTGCGGGATGAGTTTATGGCTGACTGCTCAATATAGATACAATCGGGCTGATAAAGTCGCATCGTTTGACCGTTCTTAGGTTGAATTGAGCGATAAACCCAGTCTGACGAAGAAATCCTGATTCAGTAAGAAAAGTATCGGCGGATTCAATGATAGAACCGCCGATGTTTCCTGCTTTAAGAATGATACGGTCTTGATGTTCTTTTGGGGCTTATTAAATTCCAGCGCGGATGCTTCTAAAACAACTGACAATTCATAAGAAATGGGTCGGAAAATTTCGGAGATACTCAATTTAGTCTGATAAAGGAAAATGTGGAGAGGCTGGCGTGAAATAAACCGTTCCCGTTGGTACGGCTTATTTTTAGATAATCTGGGATAAGAACAACTTGGTTCTATCTTCGATAGGATTAGTAAAGAAATGCTCCGGTGTTCCCACTTCAATTATTTTTCCTTCATCCATCATAACAACATGATCCGCGACTTCTCTGGCGAATCCCATTTCATGAGTGACAACCACCATAGTCATCCCTTCTTTTGCCAAAGTTTTCATTACATCAAGCACTTCCCCTATCATTTCAGGATCCAACGCGGATGTTGGTTCGTCGAATAACATGATTTTAGGATTCATCGCCAAAGCTCTGGCGATAGCAACGCGTTGTTGTTGACCACCTGAAAGCTGCATGGGAAATACATGTTCCTTTTCGGCAATGCCAACCTTTTTCAATAAAGCATCGGTTTTTTGGTTGGCCTTATCCTTTGGTCGTTTTCTGACCTTGACCTGAGCTAAATTGATATTGTCCCTAACTGATTTGTGCGGAAATAAATTGAATGATTGAAATACCATCCCCACTTCAGTCCGCACTTTATTGATGTTGACTTTTTTATCGGTAATATCGACACCATCAATTATAATTGTGCCTGAATCAATAGTCTCCAATTGATTAATGCACCGCAAAAAAGTAGATTTGCCTGACCCTGAAGGGCCGATCACAACTACCACATCACCTTTGTTAATGCAATAACTGGCCTGGTCCACTGCTTTGACAACGTGATCGCCCACGACAAAGGTCTTACAAATATCCTTAATTTCAATCACTGACAGCAAATCTCCTTTCAATATATCGCACAAATAAAGACAATCCAAATGTCAGAATCAGATACATCCCGGCGACCGTAAACCAAATTTCAAAGGCCGCGAAAGTAGATGCAATTATTTCCCGACCGGCTTTTGTTAAATCGGTGATGGCAATTACGGAAACCAAAGAGGAATCTTTGATTAGCGAAATAAACTGTCCGGCAAGTGGTGGTAATGTCCGTTTGAATGCTTGTGGTAAAATGATATAAATCATGGCTTGCGCATAGTTCATTCCCAATGAACGTGCCGCTTCCATTTGTCCCGGGTGAATGGACTGTATGCCAGCTCGAATGATCTCGGCCACGTACGCCCCGGAAAAAATTGCCAAGGCCATTGTCCCTGCTGCCATTCTGCCGAATCCTAAAATGGTACCGAGAAAAAAGTAGAAAATGAATATCTGAACCAGTAACGGAGTTCCCCGAATGAGCTCAACATATCCTGTCGAAAGCCCCAGAACCAGAGGGTTTTTCGATACCCGCCCAAAACCAGCAAAAAGACCTATCAGTAAACCGGTGATACTTGAATATAATGATATCTCAAGTGTGACAATCAACCCCTCTATCAGAACTCCCTTTTGAGTGACATGTTGTTTTCCTATCATGTCAATGTCAGTAACTTTTTGACCATCTTTGATCGCTAGAGTTTTATTCTTAATCGTAAAAGTTTCTGATTGACCACTTTTATATTCCAGGGTTACTTTTGAACTCACTTGATCGATTTGCTGAACACGCGCTATTCCATCTTCTTCGGAGTACTGATCGACATCTCCGCTAAAAATGAAATACTGCGGAACCCGGTTCCAATACCATTTATAGTCGATTCGATTGGTCATAATTTCCAGTCCCCATCCCAATAAGATCAAAACAAGAACTAGATTGAGGTACCAAAAAAGTTTACTCTTGGCGTTTTTGGCCGCGCCAACAATAATAAGAAGCACGGTCAATGAAAACAGCCAAAAATACTCGGACGTTAATATTTCAGATATATCCATTTTAACCAAAACGTATGTGGTTTTATGGGTGTTCTGAAAAGATCACCTAATTCCGTAAAACAGTGATCATTGCCAATAAATTAGCAAGCTGGTGAGCCGTATATAAAATAAGCGTCGAATTTATCTCTCAGAGGTTGATTATTTTCATCAGGTAAAAAAAATATGCCAATCGAAAATTATCGCATTGGCATATGATACCTGTTATGTTATTCAGCGACGCTACTATAGTATACCGAACTAAGTTTTCTTACTGAACGTCTTTCCGCCACTCAACACTTTTGAACCATTTCGCGTAAATCTTGTCATATGTTCCGTCGTTCTTAACTTGGTATAAGAAATTGTTTAACCAGTTTAAGAAATCAGCATCACCTTTTCGAATCGCCCACCCAAGCGGTTCAAAAGTAAAAGGCTTGCTAAGATGAACAGCTTTTCCCTTTCCTTTTCCACTAGCTATGATGGCTTGAAAAGGCAGGTCATAAATAAATGCGTCAATTCGACCGGAAATAACTTCCATAACTCCTTCTTGCTCAGTTTCGTAACCGATATACTTCGCTCGGGAGATCATTCTTTTTGCAGCTTCCTCACCGGTTGTCCCCATCTTAGAGGCAATCGTATACTTACTATGGTTCAGTGATTTATAAGATTTTACCCTTCTCCCTAATCCTTTTTTTAGCAGGATGCTTTGTCCGACTTGGATGTACGGATTGGCAAAATTAACTTTCAAGTTTCGAGATTGAGTTACGGTCATACCGGAAGCGATAATATCAAACTTCTTGGTTAACAACGCAGGAATAATTCCATCCCAGTTTGTGTTAACGATTTTTAGTTTTACACCCATCGCGTCTGCCGCCGCTTGCATCATGTCCACGTCAAAACCAATAATTTTGCCTTCTTTGCTTCTCATTTCAAAAGGCATATAACCAGCTTCCAAACCTACTATCAAAGTACCACGCTTCAGAATGGTTTCTATAACATCCTCAGCTAAAGTAACAGAAGCAAAGGAAGCGGTTATGGCAAGAGCTAGCAAAAGACTTATAAACTTTTTCATAACTTCTCCGTAAATGAACAATGTTTTTATAGCACCACTTGTTGGAATTAAATCCTACCGTGACTATTAGCCATAGAAAAAAGAAAAGTATAACTTTCAAACAAAAAGAGTCGTTGGCTGTGGGTGGTTAATCTAATTGACGGGTAATGGTCCATGATTACGAATGTTAGTGTTGGCATCATTTCCAATTGTTCGATTAATCCGAATTGATCAGGCTATCGACTCAAAATGAAGTTACTCCTAGCAAAATAAATTTGAGCGTGCAACTAAAAGTTTCTGAGAAACTGGCAAAACTCTTCAAGTCATCGCAGTATAGCACTCGTCAATAATAAGCGTAAGGAGCGCGTCTCCCGTTATGTTTTTTCCTCCTGTTTTAATCGTATCCAAATTCTTCTACTTTTAGATATCTCAGCTGATGAACAGATTCACCGTGATAGTGTTGGGGAGGTTTTACAAAATCAGAGGATACTGATATTGGATTAATTTGATCGGAACACTTACCAACAACTTGGTTAAATCAAGCGGAATTAATAAATTATGATAAAAGGGAGCGGAGTTGTCATGCGCCGGACAAAAGGTTTTTATTATTTGAGAACCAGTTCCGGAGAGGAAGTGGAATGTAAAATCAAAGGAAAGCTTTTTGAACATAGCCGATTCAATAATCAAGTGGCTGTGGGTGATCTGGTTCATTATACCTTCTCAAATGTTGATAGTGTTGGCTTGATCGATGAAATAGAAGAAAGAAAAAATTTTTTATCTCGAAATCGTGTCGGAGTTGAGGCTGAACAGGTGATTGCCGCGAATATTGATTATTTATTTATTGTAAGTTCGGTTAAAAATCCACCTCTCAGAAATAATCTAATTAATCGAATGCTGGTGGCATCTATTGTTGGAAAAATAACTCCGGTTCTCATTGTTACAAAAGCGGATTTGTCCGATGACGCGGAAATATCGGAGTTGATAGTGCCTTATCGCCAGTTTGATCTTGAGGTTATTGTCTCATCCACAAGAAAAAAAACCGATCACAGTAGACTTGTCGAACGCTTAACGGGGAGTGTCAGTGTTTTTGCCGGTCAATCGGGTGTAGGGAAATCTTCTTTGCTGAATATGCTATTCCCTGATTTAAATTTAAAGGTGGGCTCCATTAGGCCCAAAACCTTGAAGGGGACTCATACGACAACTCACGCGTCCATGCATCAAATCGCTGATGACAGCTACGTTGTTGACACACCGGGTATTCGAGAATTTGGGTTATGGAATGTTAGTCGGGAAAATCTAGCAGAATATTACCCGATTGTTCAGGAGTATCATTCTCAGTGCAAACATCGAAATTGTCGTCATATCCATGAACCAAAATGTGCGGTGAAAGAAGGGGTCCGGTCAGGCTTGGTCAATGAAAAACTATACAACGGATATTTATCAATCTATGATTCCCTTGAATAATCCCAGTTTTGTTTGAATCGATAAACTAGCGTTGGATGCTTAAAGTGCTTATCCGACCTCTGCCTTACGCGACTATCGGATATTATAAAAACCTTCCATTTGACTAAAGAATCGTTTGTAGATAGGCTGACAGCATTTTAAAATTAAATATATTTAGGACAAAACAGCTCACCATCCGTCATCATACTCCCTTTCATTGGAAGAAAATGTCGTACGATCCGAAAAATATTGAAAATAAATGGCAAAGATATTGGGAAGAGAATAAAACCTTTAAAGCCTCGATTGATTATAGCAAAGAAAAATTTTACGCACTCGATATGTTTCCTCACCCCTCCGGAAAAGGGCTACATGTAGGACATCCGGTAGGATATATAGCGACGGATATTTTATCTCGATATAAGCGAATGAGAGGATTGAGTGTACTGCATACCATGGGATGGGACGCATTCGGACTGCCTACGGAACAATTTGCCATAAAAACGGGAACTCATCCGGAGGAAACGACAGCAAACAACATCAACCGGTTTAAGGAACAAATTAAATCCTTGGGATTATCTTACGATTGGGACCGTGAAATTAATACCACAGATCCAAAGTATTATAAGTGGACCCAATGGATATTTTTGCAATTGTTTAAAAAAGGGTTGGCTTATCAAGCAGATGCTCCGGTCAATTGGTGTCCGGCACTTAAGACGGTTCTTTCGAATGAAGAGGTTGTTGATGGGAAATCTGAACGCGGTGATCATCCGGTAGTTAAACGCATGATGAAGCAATGGATGCTGAAAATAACAGAATATGCGGAAAAGCTATTAGTCGATTTGGATGATTTGGACTGGCCGACGTCCATTAAGGAAATGCAAAGAAATTGGATCGGAAAATCAACCGGAGCTCGAGTGATCTTCAGTATTGAACAATTTGGAGATACATTTGAGGTGTTTACCACCAGACCCGATACCTTGTTTGGTGCCACCTACTGCGTTTTTGCTCCTGAGCATCCATTGGTTAAAAAAATTACCAGCACTGAGAAATGCGAAGAAGTTGAGCGATACATTGAAGCTTGCTCCACTAAAAGTGATCTGGATCGAACTGAACTGGCAAAAGAAAAGACCGGTATTTTTACAGGTGCTTATGCGATTAACCCGGTGAATAACCAGCCGATTCCCATTTGGATTGCTGATTACGTTCTGCTGAGCTACGGAACGGGCATCATTATGGCTGTACCCGGACATGATCAAAGAGATTACGAATTTGCCAAGAAATTCGATTTAAACATTGTTTCAATTATAAAAGATCAAGACGCAAAAGAAGAAGCCTGGCCTGGGGATGGAGTTTTGGTTAATAGTGGATTTTTAGACGGGTTAACCGTTGCCGGCGCAAAAGAAAAAATGTGCGATTGGTTGGAAGATCACAAAGTCGGTAAAAAAGCCATTAATTATAAACTCCGTGATTGGCTGTTTTCTCGCCAAAGATATTGGGGTGAACCTTTTCCGCTTTATATTAAAGATGACGGGGAAGCGATTCCCGTGGATGAGGCAGAGCTTCCGGTGACTTTACCCGAAGTCTTTTCATACCAGCCTTCTGAAACCGGTGAAAGCCCATTGGCCAATGTGAAAGATTGGATAAACGTCACCTTGCCTGATGGGACAAAAGTCAAACGGGACTCCAATACCATGCCGAATTGGGCTGGTTCATGCTGGTATTTTCTGAGATTTGTAGATCCCGATAATGACGAGTCGCCGTGGTCAAAAGAAGCTGAAAAATACTGGATGCCGGTTGATATCTATATTGGTGGGGCTGAGCATGCTGTATTGCATTTGTTATATTCGCGATTCTGGCATAAAGTTCTGTATGATTTAGGCCAGATCAGCACCAAAGAACCTTTTCAGAAGCTGGTGAACCAAGGGATGATTTTAGGGGAAAATGGGGTTAAGATGTCCAAATCATTGGGGAACGTTATTAATCCTGATGATGTGGTTCGAGAATATGGTGCCGATACCTTGCGCATGTACGAAATGTTCATGGGGCCTTTAGAGAAATCAAAGCTGTGGAGTACAAAAGGACTGGAAGGAACGCACCGCTTTTTGAAAAGAGTCTGGCGGATGATTGTGGATGAAGATGGCGGGCTGTCACCCTATGTAACAGATGAGACACCGGAAGAGAAACAGCTGAAGTTATTGCATGAAACCATCAAAAAAGTAAGTGATGATGTGGAGAATCTCCGTTTCAATACAGCTCTTTCACAGTTGATGATTTGCAGTAACGGAATAATTGATTCGGTAAAACGAAATTCAGAGCTGTTGAAAAGCTTCGTTTTATTGCTGAGTCCTTTTGCTCCCCATATTTGTGAAGAACTTTGGCAAAAGTTAGGAATGTCAGAAAGTTTGGCATTTGAAAAATGGCCGGTTTACGATGAAAAACTGCTTGTCAAAGAAGAGTATCAAATTCCGGTTCAAATTAACGGGAAGGTTCGGGACAATATAACCCTTCCTGTGGGGTGCTCTCAAGAAGAAGCATTTGAACGATCAAAACAGTCTGAAAAAGTGCGAAAATATATCGATGGAAAAACAGTCGTGAAAGTGATTTTCATCAAAAACAGAATCATGAGTATAGTCGTCAGGTAAGTAGTTTGTTAACCGCAACTCAAGAAATCAGTTTGCAAAGAAATGATCCTTGCTGGTGTGGCAGCGGCAAAAAGTACAAAAAATGCCACCTGAAAAAGGATCAAGCAAATCCCAGGAAAAATATTCCTCCCTCTAAGCCAGCCCAAATACAGCGAAGTAAGCGGTTTATCAAAGGGATGGAAGCAAGCTGTCGACTGGCGAAAGAAACCGTGTTGATGGTGGAGGATCGGATCAAAGAAGGTATTACGACGAATGAAATCAATGATTGGGTACACGATTATATTCTGAAGCACAGAGCTATTCCGGCACCCTTGAATTACAATGGCTTCCCTAAATCGGTGTGTACATCACTTAATGAAGTCATTTGTCATGGTATTCCCAGTGATCGTGTAATCAAAACCGGAGACATTGTTAATGTTGATATCACCTGCATTCTTGAGGGGTATTTTGGTGATACTAGTAAGACCTTTTTGATCGGTGAATGTTCCGAAAAAGCAAAAAAGATTGCCGCTGTCTCGGAAGAATGTTTGCGAATTGGAATAGCAGCGACAAAACCTTATGGAAGGATCGGAGATATCGGGGCCGCCATTCAAAAATATGCGGTGTCGCAAAATTGCTCAGTGGTTGAGGAATTTGTCGGACATGGTATAGGGAGAAAGTTTCATACCGAACCTCAGGTTCCTCATTTTGGGAAAAAAGGAGCAGGCCCATTAATCATCCCGGGAATGTATTTTACCATTGAACCAATGATTAACCTGGGGAAACGAGGTGTAAAAGTATTAGATGATGGTTGGACTGCTGTTACTGCTGATAATAAACTATCAGCGCAATTTGAACACACGCTGTTTATCACGGATAATGAAGTCAAAGTTTTAACGGAATAACGCATAAATTGACGGACGCGAAAAATAGATGATTGAAGTTGACGCACGATCCTATCCTTTTCTGTTTGACCCATGTCTTAAAATTGAATTGTGAGTAAAGCAAATCGCACAATTCAAGCTCCTGAATATAATATCGTTAACCGGTGATATAATAGAGCTAGATTGGCTTTATCGAAAGATTAAGTGAAAATTCGCGTCTTGGATCCCTGGTTCAGGGAAGGTACTTAAAGTGTTGAGGGTTCACGGAAGATTATGAACCATCAATACTCACCGGATTTCTGAATGCGCTGATTGAAAGGTACATGAGTAAAAGAGCGGTGCCTGTTATGAAAAAGTCACTAGGAATACCGATCAACTGGCATTAAAACCAAGACGACTGAATTATACACAAAATGAGTTTGGTTGGATATACACCAAGCCAAAAAGAAACTATCGGAGTATAGATGAGTAAAAAAGTTATGTTAATCAATGTCACCGACGATGAAAGCCGAATTGCCATTGTCGAAGACAATATTTTACAGGAAATGTTGATTGAGCACCAAACACGTGAACAAATAAAAAATAACATATGTAAAGCTGTGGTTGTTCAAGTTAATACCGGTCTGCAAGCTGCATTTGTTGATTTTGGAAATAAAAAACACGGGTTTCTTCCCAGTAATGAAATTAATCCCAGGTTGTATCAGAAGAAAAGTCACAAAACACCGATTCAAAAAGTATTACAACGGGGACAATCGTTTATTGTTCAGGTGACAAGAGAGGCGGTTGACAATAAAGGGGCCGCGCTTAGCACCAATATCTCAATTCCCGGGAGGTTTATGGTTTTAATGCCAGATTCCGATAAGGGAGGGGTCTCAAAAAGAATCGAAGATCAAAATGAGCGAGACCGACTTAAAGGATTTTTGTCAGGGATTGAATCAGAAGATCATGCCGTTATTATTCGAACGGCGGGCGCAAATCGAGATTTACTGGAACTTAAAAAAGATTACACGCATTTGAAAAAAAGTTGGGAAGATATCCAGGTTTTATTTAACCGAATGGAAAAACCAGGGTTGATCCGGGAAGAAGATGATGTAGTGACCAGAACCTTGCGAGATTATTATACGGAAGACATTAAAGAAATTTGGGTGGACAATGCCGAAGCGTTTCAAAAGGCATTGACCTTCCTCAAAAAAACCACTCCTCGTCGTCAAAAAGATCTCAAATTATTTGTTGGGGATCGTTCGCTTTTTGCCACCTATAAAATTGAGAGACAAGTCGAACAACTGACGGCTCGAGAGATTTCATTGAAATCCGGTGGTTCCATTGTAATTGAGCAAACTGAGGCTTTGGTGTCTATCGATGTTAACTCAGGAAAGTCAAATCAAGAGGAGAACATTGATGATACCGCGCTTCGAACGAATTTGGAAGCAGCTGATGAAATTGCGCGACAATTGAGGTTGAGAAACTTGGCCGGGCTGGTTGTTGTTGACTTCATTGATATGGAAACTGAGTCAGCACGACAAAAAGTTGAGCAACAAATTCAAGCATCGATGTCCCGAGACAAAGCTCAACGAAAATATAATCCCATATCTCAATTCGGATTAATGGAAATGAGCCGACAACGCTTAACAATCGGTATTTCGCGTACCGTCGAGAGCATTTGTCCCACGTGTAACGGGAAAGGCAGGATTTCATCGATACTGGCCTCCACGAATCTGATTATTCGGACAATTCGAGAAATGGCAGCTCGCGGTAACCTTTTAAAAGTGGATGGCGAACTGCCCTTGGAATTGGCGAATCACTTGTTGAATGAGCGCAGACAATCAATAACGGACTTGGAACTTGAATTTGGTATTCATATATTGCTCAGGGGTAATCCGAACTTGACGGTGTTTAATGAGCGTCAGATTAAGTCTGCCTACAGCGGAAAAAGTCAGCAAAGGCATGACTCCGGAAGCCAAGTAAGCGATAAACAAAAGTATGAGTCTCATAAGAAATCCGGCAAGCAACCAGACACTGAAGTCGCAAAACAGGCGGATGAGAAAAAGCAGATATCTGAAAAGAAAACTCAAAAAGATAAAAGCCCAAAGAAAGCCAAGCGAAATATAAAGACGGATGTTGCGAGCGATATAAAACTGCTTGAAGAAGGAACTTCCACTGATAAAACTGAGGTACCGCAATCGAATTCCAAGAAGCCGAAAACAGCGACTGTTGAGTCGGAAAATGAGACTCTGCATCCCTCATGCTTATTTCAGGATGTTCAGGAGTTATCCGAAGAGGTGTTGGAAGAAGTAACCACTTCTTTTGAAAATCGGCTTAAAGGAAAAGCGGACAACCAAGTTTTTAAACCCATTGATCCCAAGTACCTTTGGAGTGCGAATGGGAGTGGAACAAGTGATGAGAGTGAGGATGCCGGTGAATTAAACGTTCAAGCACAAACGGAAGACGCGAAAATGCCCGACTCAGATGAAACCGGTAATCAAGTGAAAGCTGCGGAGTTTGATGCGGAGCCAGTCAAGTCAGAAAAATCTCTGCCGGGAAAAAAGCGAAAAACATCCCAAACAGCGGCTAAAAAAAGGAAAAAGACCGATGAAAAGCAGTTAAAAGCCGATAAAAAAATCAGTAAGAAAGAAAAAGAGCAAAAGCCCGCTAAGAAAGCAGTGGCAATAAAATCAAAAAAAGTGCCTGTTGAGGAAACTGCCGCGTCTATCGAAGTAATATCGGAAAAAGTTGAGAGAGCTTCAAAAAAGGCTGAATCCGCAAAAAAAGCAACCGGTTCAAAAAAAGAATCTGATGTCAAAAAGGGTGACGCGAAAAAGTCTACCAGGAAGTCTTCCGGAAGCTTAAAGAAAGAATCGGCTGGCGCGAAAAAAACAAAGATTGAGAAAAAAGGCCGGAAAAAAACTAAACCAGCTGCTAAAAAGACGAGCAAAACCGAACCTGATAAGCTAAAAACTACCGAAAAAAAAGCATAAAAAAAAGAATATCGGAAGTCGTTGAGATGATTGAAAACAAATCACGCTTCCTATGGTGGTTATGGGTAGTTGCCTCTCAAAATGTTGTTTTGTATGTGATCGATCCCTCACCGAATCTTTGTCGCCGACCGTTTCAGCACTTATGAGGCAATCAATGACGCAAAGGTGCTTATCGCTTATATTTGGGCGCACCTGAGCGCGATTTAATCAATTTGAAATCTCAGAAAACGCTCAAAGATAATCGGTCAATGGACGGATGATTGGTTAACTCTCATTAAAATGGTCTTTGACAAAATGAACGTTTGATATGGTTTTTAAGTTGTTTTGTTCTAATGAGGCCGGCTAGAGCTTGTTTTTTTGCATAAACTTTTCCAGGCGTTGGGGAGATATTGGGAAAGGGGTTTTTAAATCCTGTGCGAATACTGACACTTTCAATTCTTCAATCATCCATCGCAGTTGTCGCAATACCCAAAACTCCTCAATATTGTATGTTGACTTGTCATTCCAAAGTAAAGTGGCTTTTGCTTGAAATGGCTGAATATCCTCCCATTTAGCTTTCTCTTTGTCCGGATTAACTCGAAATTTTTCAATTCTACGTTGGTATGCTTTTAAGATTCGGGCACAATGCGGCCATTGAGCAAGTGGTATTTCATTGAGGCATTTCGGTGATAAGAAAAAATCCAATTCCTCTTGTAGCTGACACTTTATCCATTGATTTTGCCGCTGATGCCGGGAAGCGAGCATGATCAAAATTTCCTGGCGGAGTTTGAGCGTCGCGTCAATCCAGGTTACCACGCGTTGTGCCAATCCGCTCATTTCTTTGCGGCACGCTTCAGCGCGCTTATTGAAAGCATTCTGTATCCACATGGGTGATCCTTGGTATCCGAGTAATCCGGCGCGAATCATGTCGAATGCATGGTCTCGTACTTGATTATGGAAACGCCTGTATAGTTTATTATTACTTCCGCCAAGCTTCTTTTTCAGTGCTTCGATGGCGAGCGTTTTGCTCCCTTTCCAGAGATTTTGAAACAACAAGAGTGTATCCTCTGAAAAGCGGAGTTCTTCGTGTATCCATCCAAAATCAGCACCCAGTTTTAATTCCAACAAATAAGGAAGGGCCCGCAGCGATTTATCTTTGGCCTCTTTGCGTGTTTTGGACAATGTGATCTTTAAACCATCGTTTTCTTTGATCAGTGTGCGATATCCCCACAGTGCGACATTACCTCGATCGGCAAGGAGCACTTTTTCGATCAAGTTTGGAAAATTCCAATCCAAAACATGATAGTGTTCCAATGAACTGACCAAGCTATTCCAATCATCTTGTTGCTTCTTTTCTTCTCCCCGTAGTTCATTAAGATGCCTACTAAAACGAACTTCATGAGTTTTGGGATCGATCATTGAAAAGTTCATTCTGAGGAAAGGGGGGAGATCTTGTCGGTTCCAGTCTTCAGGAGCGATATAGACTCTGGTGATTTCAAATAAGGTGTCCGAAAGATTTTTATAGAACTCTTTGGCAGTCGTTTTGGCAAAACTATCCGGATCACTGCTGTATTTAAACGCGGTCATATCCTCCCAGACCAGTCGGGCTTTTTCACTGACAGGGACCAGCTTCTTCCTGAGGTTTTTTGACAGATTTTTGAGCAGCCATTCGATTTTATCCAATAACAATCCGGGAACCAAATATTCAAAGGACTCCTCATGAACATTATTGAGCAACTTCCAAGGTAAGTAAATGGTGACCCCATCATCTTCATGACCCGGATTGAATTGGTATTTCAATTGACATTTTTTATCACCGATCTTAAATACTTCCGGATAAAGCGATTCGGTATTTTCAGGCTCTTGATGGAGCAGATCCTTTTCGGTGAGAAAGAGAAACTGATCTCCTGAGTGTTGATTGATTAGTTTTTGCAAATCCTGCACACAGGAAACTTCTTTAATCCGTGCACGATAAAATTTTTCGATCGTGCTGTCATCCACCAGTAGATTCCTCTTTCTGGTCTTGTCTTCCTTTTTCCGTATGGATTCGATTAATTGGCGATTATGTTTCCAGAAGGGAAACCTTCCGTTAAAGTTCCCTTCTACCAAAGCTTCCCGAATGAACACTTCAGTTGATTCGTTGATGTTAGTTTTACCATAGTTCACGGTTCTATTCTCAACGATTTTGAACCCGAATAGTGTTACCGTCTCATTCGCAATCACACGTGAGTTATTCTGATCCCAGCGGGGCATTGTCCAGGTTTTACGGCAAAGATCTCCTCCCAGTGCCTCAAGCCAATCAGGATCGATTTTAGCAACACGATGGGCAAACAAGCCTGAGGTCTCAATGATTTCAATGGCAACAATCCACTCATGGTTTGATCGGTATTGATCAGAGCCTGGAAAGAGAACCAACTCGCGATTTTTAGTACTCTGATATAGTTTTTTCTCTTTCTTTTTGGCGATGTGACTTAAGTAACCGGCAAGTATACTGCGGTGTAGGGCGTCTTGATCCAGCATTGCGGGGCGACTTGATCGCCATCGATTATCTTGCGCGATATTGAGCAGTTGGTTATGAATATCCCGCCATTCTCTCATTTTTCGATAAGAAAGAAAGTTTTGTTTGCAGAACTTTCTCATTTTATTCTGGGTCTTCAGTTCGTTCCATCGATCATGGTAGTGTTCCCATAGATTCAGCAAAGTTAGCAGATCCGATTCTTTGGAATTGAATCGAGCGTGTTTTTGCCGGGCTTGAGTTTTTTTATCATCGGGATATTCTCTAGGGTCTTGGCAAGAAATAGCAGATGCTACAATTAATACAGGATGCAGGACGTTTTCATTGTTGGCTTGGATAATCATCCGGGCAGTTCTGGGATCAACCGGCAACCGAGCCATTTGATGACCGATGGGTGACAGATGTTTGGTATCCGTCAATGCCCCCAGCTCCCTCAGGGTGCGATAGCCCGCTTTAATTTGAGCGGTTTCAGGTGGGTCAATAAATGGAAATGTATCAATATCTCCCAGCTTTAAATGGATCATACGCAAAATGACCTCTGAAAGATCAGATCGCTGGATCTCAGGCGCGGAATAAGTGTCACGAGATAAAAAATCCGCTTCAGTATACAAGCGAATGCAGATTCCGCTGGCAACACGACCACATCGTCCTTTACGTTGGTTGGCACTACTTTGTGAAATTCGGGTGATGGGAAGTCCCTGGGTTCCTGAGCGCGTGTTATACTGACTTATTCTGGCCCGACCGGAATCGATAACGTAGTGGATACGGGGAATTGTGATGGATGTTTCCGCGATGTTAGTCGCGAGAATGATTTTACGCTTCGGACCTGTATGAAATACGCGATTTTGCTCGCCACTTGAAAGTCTGCTAAAAAGAGGTAGAACCTCAAACCCCTCATTAAGCAGAAATTTGAGCTGATCAGTAGCTTCCTTAATTTCTTGTATTCCGGATAAAAATATCAGAATATCTCCTGTTGGGGATTCCGTTAAAATCTCTTCAATGGCTTCTTGCAACATGCTGGTCATGCTGATCTCCCCCTGGTCCTCCAGAATCTCATCAATAGGATGATATCGAACTTCTACAGGATACATTCTTCCCGACACCTCAATAATCGGCGCGCTTCTTAGTTCGGCTTCTTTTGGGGAATGATTAGGGTGGGCCAGATAGTATTGTTTGTCTCTGGCGTGATGGAATTGCGGAAATGCCTTTGAAAACTTTTCAATATCGATGGTTGCGGAAGTGATTATTAACTTGAGGTCACGTCTTTTAAGTAGAATCTGTCGCAAGTATCCCAGCAGAAAGTCTATGTTTAAAGTTCTTTCATGGGCTTCATCGATAATGATTGTATCATATGATGACAGGTATCGGTCGCATTGAATTTTTGTCAGCAATATTCCATCGGTTAAGAATTCAACCAGTGTTTCTGGCTTACTTTTTTTATCAAAGCGAATTTCATAACCCACTAAATCTCCCAGATCCGTATTAAGTTCCTTGGCAACCTGTTTTGCCAAGGATGTTGCCGCGATTCGACGTGGTTGAGTACAAGCGATTTTGCCTGAAACTCCCCGACCGCTTTCCAGACAGATTTTAGGGATTTGTGTGGTTTTTCCGGATCCGGTTTCCCCCGTTATTACAATAACTTGATTATGACGAATGGTTGAAACAATATCTTCAGTCTTTTCTGAAATAGGTAGTTGGGAAGGATATTTCAACTCCGGGACGCTGTCACGCCTGGATTGAACCTGTTTGTGGGAGGTGTTAATTTTATCTTCAAGCGTTGCAAGCAATTGAGCTTTTTTTCCCCCGGCGGGTCTTTTGAGTTTTTTGAGTTGATTGTTTAAAGCGTGGCGGTCCTTGCTCAAAGATAACCCGATCTTTGTGCTGAAATCCTGTTCTTCGCGGTTGTTCATAAAAATTACTTAACAAGTACGGTATGTTGGCCGAATGATACCGATTGTCCGCTACGGATCTTTCTTTTTTTGCGAAATTCAACTTCCCCATCGACTTCAACCAAACCCCCGCTAACGACTACTTTTGCTTCACCGCCGGTGGCGCACAAATTGGTTAGTTTCAATAGTTTGATCAGTTCGATATAATCATTCCTCAAGTCAAAAATGGTTTCCATTAGGTATGAACCGAGATTGAATGCGAAAAGTAGAGCCCGTGACCAGGCATTTAGGGCAATAGACCAACTCCATTTTTTACTCAGCTAAAAAGTCTTATCAAAAGCGGTCAATAAACTCCGAACTTTCAATTTCCGCTTGGGTTTCCAATTGAGACACATTTCTAAATCCTCTGGGTAATTTTTTACCTCTTCTTCCCCGTTCTCCTCGATATTCCGCCAGATCATTTAGTCGGAATGTTAATTTCCGCTTGCCGGATTCCATGATTAGTTTTTGACCTGCCGGAAGGAGTGTAATTTTGGTGAGACGCTCTCCCTTCTCGGCAAACACATTTATGATCTTGTTACCTTTACCCCTATGCAGAACAGGAAGCTGATGCAACGGAAATACCAGCATACGTCCTTCGTCACTGACCGCGACAACCATATCGGATTCGCAGTCGACAATGGTTTGTGGAGGCAGTGACTCAGTGCCCTCAGGAAACCGCAGAACCGATTTGCCGGCTTTATTTTTGGTAAGCAGGTCGGATAAGGTCGCGGCAAATCCGTATCCGGCTGAACTGGCTAAAAGTATACCTTGTTCGGGTTCACCGATCAATGCGGATTTAAAAGTAGCGCCCGGTGGTGGTGTGAACCGGCCGGTCAGCGGTTCTCCATAACCGCGGGCAGAAGGCAAACTATGGGCTTCTAAGGCATAAGATCGTCCGGTGGAATCCATAAAAATAGCGGATTGATTGCTTTTTCCGCGAACCGCGGCCGTCAAACCATCACCCGCTTTATAAATCAATTTTTCAGTGTCGATTTCGTGGCCTTTAGCAACTCGCACCCACCCTTTATTTGACAAGATTATTGTGATTGGTTCTACAGGCAGTAGGTTTTTGGGGGACAGAGCTTGCGCGTCTTGTCGTTGTTTAATGGGAGACTTTCGGGCATCACCGTATTTTTCGGCATCAGCCATTAATTCCTTTTTGGCCAGATTTTTTAGTTTAACTTCAGAAACCAGGGTCGCTTCCAACTTTTGGCGTTCTTTGGATAGATCATTTTGCTCACCTCGAATTCTTTCTTCCTCCAATTTGGCCAGTTGGCGAAGCTTGATCTCTAAAATAGCTTCCGCTTGAGGCTCACTGAGGCCAAATGCCTTAATCAGTGATTTTTTAGGGTGGTCTTCATCGCGAATAATCTCAATCACTTCATCTAAATTTAAGAAAGCGATCAACAACCCTTCCAAAATATGCGATCGGTCCAGAACTTTATTCAATCGATGTCGTAAACGCCTGCGGACTGTAGTTAAGCGGAATGTAAGCCACTCACGCAAAAGCGGTAGCAGACTTTTGGTTTGTGGGCGATTGTTTAATCCGATAACATTCATGTTAACGCGGTAAGTTCGCTCAAGATCGGTGGTGGCATAAAGATGCGCTAATAGCTCATTCACATCGATACGCTTGGAGCGTGGTACAATGACCAAACGCGTTGGATTCTCATGATCGGATTCATCCCGCAAATCAACTACCATGGGTAGTTTTTTGGCCCGCATTTGATTGGCTATTTGTTCCAAAATCTTTGATCCGGAAACCTGATGCGGTAACGCTGTTATTACAATATCGCCATTTTCTCTCGTGTGCACGGCACGCATTCGAAGTGTTCCCGCTCCGTGGCGATATATTTTCAGAATTTCAGATTTTGGAGAGATAATCTCGGCCTCGGTTGGAAAGTCTGGTCCCTGAATAAATTGGCAGATATCCTCCAAGGTCGCACCAGGTTTTGACAGAAGGTGTACACATGCTTCCACAACCTCCTTTAAGTTGTGAGGTGGAATATCTGTTGCCATTCCCACCGCGATTCCGGTGGCTCCGTTTAGTAGAATATTGGGAAGCCGTGCTGGTAAAACCTCCGGTTCATCCAATGTCCCGTCAAAGTTGGACTTCCAATCCACCGTTCCCTCACTGAGTTCAGCCAATAAAACATTGACATAAGTCGCTAAACGCGACTCAGTGTAGCGCATGGCCGCAAACGATTTAGGATCATCGGGAGATCCCCAATTTCCCTGTCCATCGACTAACGGATATCGATAGGAAAACTCTTGGGCCATTAAAACCATGGCTTCATAGCAGGCCGTATCACCATGGGGGTGAAATTTCCCGAGAACATCGCCGACAGTACGGGCAGATTTTTTGTATTTGGCGGTGGCTTTTAATCCCAGTTCTGACATGGCGTACACGATGCGGCGCTGAACCGGTTTCAGACCGTCACTGAGGTGAGGTAGGGCTCGATCCAGTATAACATACATGGAATACTCCATATACGCTTTTTCAGTAAACGCGCTAATAGCTAAAGCCTCAACTCCTTCAAGAGCCGGATCTGTAATTTCACTCATAGTAATGGTTCAATAACTCAATTATAAACGTTTTTGGTTTCACCATGGCGAGGGCAAACATGGTGGTTCTTTTGATATTATGTAACTGTTCATCTAATTTCTCTCTGGTGGCTCCATAGTCTCGAAGAGCTATGAGTCTGTATGATTTTACATTAAGATTCCGCAAGGTTACGCTATTATGGGGCCACCGTGGGCTTTAAAAGCGGATTTTTTTGTTCTGTATGTGCTTAAAATCTAT
>CAZJUM010000003.1:0-39686 GCA_964549175.1 uncultured Pseudomonadota bacterium
ACAAAGGGGTACGCCACTTCACTCTCAAACACAAGAATCAACTATAACTCAAAAAGAACTCCCAGCTGTTGACCGGCAATCGCTGCCCTTCAGTCAAACGCTTCCTGAGCATATTATGATTGATTCATTTCCAATTAATCAATCCAAAGCCATCACAATTCATTCGCACCTGACTGATTTCGGACTCAACTTCTTATGCCAATTCAAAAAAAGGCCAAGATGGTTGCCCGCCATGTCATATATTATGAAACAATTGATGACCAATGGTGAACGTCTTCCAATCAACCATAAAAAACAGGTATTGATTTTTGAAAATGAAGTACTTCAAGTTTCTAGAAATATCGACGGGTTACAATTTAATCACTTTAGCTTATGGAAGCATTATGAAAATAAAAACCATCAACTTAAAGCGATTAAAACATTACTGGAATCAAATGACGATAAATCAGTTTTTGACTATGTTATTGTCCGCGATCAAACGCCCGCGGGGCCATCTGATATTTTAAATCACATAGCGACAACTTTTCCCCAAAAAATCAAAACCGTTTCATACAGGTATCATAAATCCAAGCTAGCTTTCATTAGGAAAGTCTCTGTCAATTACTTATTGGTCGCCACTTTATTATGCTTATCCGGCTTTGCTTTCTTTTGTGGAATGCAGTTATCGACACTAAGAGAAAGGCAAAGCTTCTTATCCCGCTCTATTCAGGAAACCCAAACAAAGACCGATAAAATTGAGTCTATGGCCCGCATCGAAAGGGAGTATTATCGAATCTCATCACTGATCGAAGCCGCCAATGAATCAGGTATTAATCCGATGGTTTTCTTTGAGAAACTCAATTCAATTCTTCCCGAATCTGTTTGGGTTTCCGCGCTAGAGATTACAGAGCAACATATTACGATTGATTTATTCGATGTCCAAAAAACGGATCTGGTCCCTCTCATTGAAAAACTATCCTCTCATTTCGGGAAAACCAATCTGGAGTTAAACGAAGAAAGCACATTACAAAACCAAAAAATCAGGCGCTACCGATTTTCAATTAATTCCAATAATAATTATGCACCGCATCATTAATTTCAGAAAAAATAAATCAGCCCAAACAACTGTTTTTTTATTATTGCTGAATATCGCTCTTTTTGTGGGATATATTTTACCAGCTCTGGATGAACAGTCCTACTTCCAGGATAAGCTCTCTCAGATGGAGAAACACTACAAATCATTAAAAAAGCTATCATACTACGTACCATTTCATACCCAAAGCGTTCAAAAGATCCAAATCAAGATCAGCAATTTGAAGAAGCACTGGCCTTCAAATGATGATTATCAATTTTTACAGAAACAACTGGGAAATCTGCAGCAAAAGTACAAGCTCACCGTCATCTCACAAAAGATCTCATTGGCACCTGAAACAAAACCGTTCTCCCACCAGATTGTTCATCAGGTCATTGCTGGTACTTTTAGCAATTTCAATTTATATTTCAAAGAGATATTAAAACCAAACAACCTCGTTGTATTAAACCAACTTAGAATTACCAATCAAGAGCCTGTAGCCAAAAACCCCATTATCCAAGCCGAAATTGAGCTCCGATATTTCAATGTGCCGTTATGAAGTTATCTATAGTTTTTATTGTATTATTTCTCAGTATTTTTTCTCCGGTTAACAGCCGGGCTAATCCTTTTGCCAGCAAACTCTTACCTCAGGAAGATCCGGTGGCAGAGCCAACAAAGCCTGTTACTAAGATCAGTTACCAGGGATATGCCGTTATTGATGGCAAAAAATACGCCATTATCCGATTGAATGGGAAACAATTCACACTATGTGAGGGAGAAAGAATCAACCAAATTCGAATTGATCATATTTCGGAAGATCAATTACAATACTCGATCAAAGGAAAAAATCTAAAAATCACGCAACGATCCCTTCCTTAAATTCGATGAACAATCTGAACAGGCTTTTCAGTAGAATGAAAAATAGACGTTTTAAATATGCTGGGTTACATCCACACAGCTGTTATAGTTCATGGCAATCATACAAAAAAGGATCAGCATCTCCCAATGATCCATATTGTATTTGAGAATTTGGACGCATGGCTTTGGGGAACAGATCACGGTGTTAGCCCGACACAATTGTAAGAAGGGATATATTAATGAACTCGTCTTTGGGTTTAACCGGCGATTCTGGCCAATGGCAGGATTTGATAGTGTATTAAAGATTGCCACACAAGTGGAGTCAACGATATACAAGAGTTTTTGCGACAGAAAGACACACAAAGATGCAGCTGAATGATAAAAGCCTGCGCCAACCGGAAAGGCATGCTTTAATCATCATCTGCCAGAACTTTTCTTGGTTTAGCGAAAGGTTGGGGCAATGCTTCCAATGAAATTACATATCGATCCATGTCGATTCCGCTTTCCCCGGCAATCTCTTCGGCTACCTCCATGCCAACTACCTGAGATATTAATGAATACGCTTCGTCCTCTGAAAATCCCTCCTCTTGCAACCGCTCAAGAGTTTCCAGGGTTTCCGGGGGATTTTTTTCACTTATTTGCTGATCAATCACGGCCTTCATTGCGTTTGTCAATCGCTCATTAATCTCTTGATCAATATTTTGGGATAGCTTCTTGTTTTCCACGGCAATATTATTCAATGTTCCCTATCGGGTTATCGTAATACTGAGCGGTCTGTTTTATCTGTTGGGGATCTGCAATCATATTCGGAGCATTAGGTTTTGGCAATTGAAGCTTTGTATCCCAAGCCTGGAAATTGATTCGTTTCATTGTTTTAGCTGACAGAAATACTTGCTGATAAAAAGCAATAAGCTGTTGTAAATTAATGGATTTCAGGGCTTTGATTTCCTTTTTCTGAAATTGGAAATCGTAACTTTGAGTCGTGACGACATTCCAATACCGACTTGTTTCCTCATTTAAATTCTTGGGATCTTCCAAACGTTCGTCTATAGCTGTCATTCGAAATTCTTCAAAGCTTTCTGCTGAAAAATTCTCCAACTTTGCTTTGAAGTCGATTAAAAACTGATTGATTCTGTCTTGCAGATACTGTGGATCTTTATTGCCGGACTGAATCAAAAATGAAAATCCGTTGACTTTATTCATCTGATATGTGTTTGAGGAAACCAAATAACCCAACTGCTCAATGGTTCTCAGCTGATGAAAAAACGGTTTGGCCATCATTAAATTGAGCATATCCAACATAACAGTCTCTTCCAAAACTTTAGGCCCCACCTGAAAATAAACCAAAATCGCCGAATTCACATCTTCAACTGAAAAAGCATAGCTTTGAGCTTTGCCACTGGAAATATTCATCGTTCTTTTCACGACTTGCCCATTAATCTTAAGCTGTTTACCTAAAAATTGCTTTTCCAAAATAGCTCCGTAGCTTTGGACTTCATCCCGTGAAAAATTTCCATGGGCCAAAATCTCAACTTCAATTTGTGATAACAGTTTTGGAATAAATTGTTGTACTTCAGCAATCGAAATATCATCAATGACTGCAAGATACTCATTGAAGTGCCAAAATGTTTCCGATAAAAAGTACATAGTCTCGTATCTGGTTCGACGATACGCCGATGCCAATTTTTGATTCATTCGTTGCTTTAACATTTGCTCTTTATAAACTTCGAACTGATCCTCCGACACCTTAAATCGGTTGAACTCTTGCACTATTTTTGTCAACAAAATATCCATGTTTTCGGCATATCCTCCAACTGTCAAAACAATACCTCGCACAGAATTATGCATTGAATATTTTAATCCGGCGACGTAAGCCGGATAGGCGAATTCATTCAGGTTTTCTTTCAACACTTTTACAAAAAGCCTTGTCATTGCCGCTTCTTTGGGTGAAGCATATGCTGCGGGAGTCGAAAGCATTACCCTTAGATTAGCTTTTGGCACATTAAACACATCATCGTGCTTAAACCAAATCCTCATTCGATCACCATTCTTCAATAAAACCGGTACATCTGTTTTGATCTGAGCGGTTTTTAAATGGATTTCACGAGGAATAAACGGGTTGGCTGGTGGTAAGCCAAAATATCCGTTGGTTTTAGGATCCTGCCATTTGGCGACAACCGAAGGGGCAACATCCGTCACGTCATATTCAACCTGGTACAAACTTTCCGTTTGCGATGTTGGCGCTTCCTCAGCGACCAAAACCATTTGCATATTGGCGGGTGTCAGCTTTTTTAATATCACCTCTTCTAAATCCTTGCGATATTCTTCATATTTCCAACTTGCAGCAAGCACATCATACGCGGGAATTTGGTGTAATTTATGCGCAAGGCGTGTCACATACCGGAATGGGTCAACTTTTTCCTGAAATCGGAATTGAATTTCAGCCATTTGTCTCAACTCTTGATAGTATCGCCCTCTATTTTGATCATCACGAATCAATTCCAAAAACTGATAAAAAGCTTCCGCAATTTCATCTGTGTGGTGCACCCCTTCTTCCGTAAGTCCCATGCGAATTTCGAAGAAGCTATACCCTTGCGCGTCTGAATTGGTCATAGACATCAAGCTGGTTACCCAAGCTTTCAGTTTTAAATAAGACAGCAAGCTCCCCTTCCCTTCGTCTCCCAATAGACTTGATAAAACCTGAGCGGGTTTATATTGGTAGTGCTCATTTAGTGAGTCGATAGGGAACATGAATCGTAATTCATTAATTTTTTTGACCGGCTTAACTGAGATCATTCTCGGTAGTGCCGCATCAATAACCGGCTCTTTTGATATTGGAATGAACACATTACGGTTGGCGACTTCAGAGAACATTTCCCTCACCCAGGTTTCTAAAACCGGAATTGACTCTTTTCCCAACACCACCAATTTCATGATATTGCCGGAATAATATTTAAAATAAAATTCTTTTAAAGATTGATATAAATCCTCAACATCATTAGTGGTGCCACGGAGGGTCTCACTATTACCCATTCCAAATTTTCCAAAAGGATGGTTTTGATTGGCCGTCGTTCGGATTACTCGAAAAACTCGACGACTATCATGCTTGATACTTTTTTGATATTCGGATTGAACAGCATTGATTTCCTTATCGATAAACTTGGGATCAAAGGTGGGGGATATGAAAAACTGTGAAAAACGATCCAAAGCCTGTTGTAGGTAACCATCTTGAATTGAAAAATAGTAAGTGGTTTCCTCATTGCCGGTGGTAGCGTTACTACTACCGCCGTGCTTGGAAACAAATTGATCAAATTCGCCGGGGACCGGATACTTTTTGTTTCCCAAAAATAACATATGCTCTAAAAAATGAGCCAATCCGGGTCGATCTTTTGGGTCCTGAAAAAATCCGACACCAACGCTGAGAGCCGCGGCCGCAATATCCGTTTCGGGATCTGAAATTACAATGACTTCCAGCTGATTGGGTAGTTGAATCGACTTGTATGTTCTATCATCATTTGGACTTTTTACTATAGGCGAACTATAGGCAAGCGAAGTAAAAATAAGGAAAATAGCCGGAAACACAATTAGCGGTACATTCAATAAGGTATTCTTCATAGTTCCCCTTCAACTAAGCTCTGTAGATTCTTTATGTTGCGGCAAATCATAATAAAAAACCCGGGTTGTCAATTTTGCCGGTTATCTTAAGAGTTTTAAATTCAAAAGCAAACACACCACTGAAGCCTGCCCCATAGAGGTCAGCTTTTTCAAGCACAGTTTGCCAAAACCAATAAACGCTATTGGAAGTTAATAGTTGTTGGTTATTTACTGAAAGCCAACACAGACTTAATTGAGGTGATAAGAAATCATAAAACTTATGCTATCGGTTTCTATATCACTTGTCAATGAATTAAAAAAGAACTTTACCTGATTGTTGTTCCAGGCAGACCGATCTATTTTCCATCGAATGATCGATTCGTCTTTAATGATCAGGAAATTAGACTCTTCCTGTTCAAGCTCTTCGGGGCTTAATGCGTCGAGTTTGGTTTTCAAATAAGGTAATAATGATCGGCACTCGGACATGACCGCCCTATGCTCCAATACGCGCTTAGCCAAATGGCTTTGAACGGTTACTTGCCTGTACCAGACTGCCGCCACAGTCAACACCAGAAGGGATAAAATAACAACCGATGGCAGTACGAATCCTGGAGATTGTCTATTTTTTAGGTTTAACATTCTTTTATATGTTTATTCTGGTCGAGCTAAAAGTTATCCATGCGATTGATGTTTAGCTTATTTTAGAATAGTTGATTTATCAATAGACTGGATTCACCTAACGCTTTAGAAAAAAAAACGATTACTTAGAAAGAAATAGATGTTCATAACCATTTGAAATCACGTTATATCATGCCCAGAATTGACGGTAGAACCAACCTTGAAAATTAACGATAACAACTGATTGCAAAATACATGCGGAAGGACTGTCCTTGTCGAAACCGGAGATACCACAATCATTTGTACCGCCTCTACTGAGGAAAAGGTCCCCCTCTTCTAAAAGGCAAAGAGACCGATTGAGCATCTGTCGAATACAGTATTTTAGCGCGATTAACGTCATCTCATGTTTTCAGAGAACGAGACAAAGTTGACGGCCGAACCCACGAAATTCAAAGGTTGATCGCCCGATAACTTCGAGCTGTCACGGATATGAGCTTATTGGGTGAGCGAACCGTACGGGTAGCCCGCAATGCCATTCAGGCGAATAGAGGGCCGAACAGCTTCCATAATGTCGGTTTCGTGGCCATGGCATTTGCACTTGAACAGCTTCAAGATTCCGATGTATCGTTTACTTTATTTCCATTATTAAGCAGGTTGCAGCCACAAGTCCGGGGATAAAAAAGGACGATGTTATGCTCGGTTTAAATTACTCAGAAGGTAACAATGCAGATGTTGACATGAATATCATTATACCGCATGATAGCCGAATCGTTGAGATTCAAGGTACTGCGCCCCCTTTTACTCGCAAAAAACTCAATCAAATGATTGATATTGATGCCGTTAAAAAAGGGTTGCAAGTCCATTTCACGAATCAGTCGCGAGAAATAGGCGGGACGCTGGGTTAATAATTTTTTTTTGTTGACAGTAAAAATATCCCAAAGTAAATGTGTGAATTCGTTTTCGGGGTGTGGCGCAGCCTGGCTAGCGCACCTGCTTTGGGAGCAGGGGGTCGGAGGTTCGAATCCTCTCACCCCGACCAATGAGGGATATCTCATTGAGAAATGGGTATCCGTTGCGCCCGTAGCTCAGCTGGATAGAGCAACTGACTTCTAATCAGTAGGTCAGAGGTTCGAATCCTCTCGGGCGTACCAAGAAGCTATGGCGGATGTAGCTCAGTTGGTAGAGCACCGGATTGTGGCTCCGGACGTCGCGAGTTCAAGTCTCGTCATTCGCCCCAGAACGACCGGTGGAATTTTGCGCTTGTAGCTCAGCTGGATAGAGCAGTGGACTTCGAATCCAAAGGTCGGAGGTTCGAATCCTCCCAGGCGCGCCACTTTATGAGTCAAACGCACAAGCGAGAGTGGCGGAATTGGCAGACGCGCTAGATTTAGGATCTAGTATCTTCGGATGTGGGAGTTCAAGTCTCCCCTCTCGTACCAACATCATCTATAAGAGCGGGAATAGCTCAGCTGGTAGAGCACGACCTTGCCAAGGTCGGGGTCGCGGGTTCGAATCCCGTTTCTCGCTCCACATTTCAGTGGACCATAACTCCTACCGAGTTACTATGACATTGGTCGAATCTTTTATTTCTCAACAAGAATCACTCGCTTCATACTTATTTCCGCCATCCCCGTCTTTCATGTTATATTAATCAGTTAGACTCGGGATGGTATAACCCATTTATTTACGTGCGTTAAAATGGAACCGCTCAATGTATCTGTAGAAAACTTAGGAAAGCTAAAAAGAAAACTACAAGTCACTGTACCTAAAGAAGCGGTACAAGAAACCTATAATAAAAGCTATAACTCACTTGAGGGTAAAATCAACATTCCTGGTTTTAGAAAGGGCCATATCCCTCAAACACTCATGGAAAAACGCTTTAAGAAACACATGAGTCAAGAAGCATCAGAGACTTTGGTACCTGAATACTTCGAAAAAGCCTTAAAGCAAGAAAATTTGGAGCTGGTGGGTCGACCACATTTTAGCGATTTAGATGTAGACAAAAAGAAGCCACTCGTATTTTCAGTCATGTTTGAAGTGAAACCGGAGTTCGAGGCACCTGATTATAAGTCATTTAAATTGGAAAAAAAGGAAATCGAAGTTACCCAAGAAGATATCGATAAGCGAGGTAAATTCCACCTTGAGCGGGCAGCCACTTATCAAACAACCGATGAGGCTTTTACAGCGGATGATCAAGTTGTCTTGGACTATAAAGCTGAACCGGAAAATGAAAATATTCCGCCCAAAGAAAACTTCCGCTACAAATTAGGATCAAAAGAACTAGACCCGGAAGTTGATGAGGCACTGATTGGAATGAAAGCCGGTGAGGAAAAGACAATTGAAGTCAAATTTGCCGACGATCACGCCAATAAAGAATTACAAGGAACAATAAGCAATATGCTTCTAAAGGTCACTGAAGTGTTAAAAAGAAACCTTCCGGAACTGAATGAAGTATTTTTCAGTCAGTATAATGACATTAAAACCGAGGAAGACTTCGCTAATTTCTTGAAAGACGAAGCCACTGAAATGAAAAGGCATGAGTATAAGGCTGAATACAGAAAAAGTATAAAGGAACAACTGGCAGAGAAACTCGACTTCGAGCTCCCTGAAGAAATTTTAGCGGAAGAAATCTACTATCGAGAAAAACAAGCCAAACAAACAAACAGCGATGAATCAAAATCCGATAAAGATATCAAAGCGGAAATCGAAAAGTCAGCTAAAGAAGAAATCAGATTTTCATTCTATGTTCAAAAAATCTTGGAGTCAGAAAAAAAAACTGTTGATAAAAACGAAGTCGATCAACGATTCCAGTTGAACTGTATGATGATGGGAGTGAATCCCAGTGATTTTATCAAGCAAGAGTATGGTCGTCAGATTTATCAACAAACCCACGGGGTTATCGCAGAAGAAAACGTCCTTGACTTCGTAACCGACAAAATTTTCGAATGATGAGCATACTAATTCCAAACGTTATTGAACAGACCAATTGTGGTGAGCGGTCTTATGATATTTACTCAAGATTGCTCAAGGATCGCATTATCTTTTTAGGTGATGAAATCTATCCGCAAACGGCCAATGTAATCATCGCTCAATTGTTGTTTTTAGAAGCGGAGAAACCTGATTCAGATATCAGTTTTTACATTAATTCGCCCGGTGGTCATGTTACGGCAGGTTTGGCGATATACGACACCATGCGGTATATCAAGCCAAGCATTCAAACCATCTGCATCGGACAAGCCAGTAATACTGCCGCCATTCTATTGGCGGCAGGGGCTACAGGAAAGAGAATTGCCTTACCGAATGCTAAGATCCTTTTACGACAACCGATTGGTGGAATTGGCGGACAAGCGACGGATATTGAAATTCAAACGCGGGAAATTGTCAATATTAAGACCAGTATCATTAACATTCTGGCCAGTCATACCAATAAGGATCGAAAAAGGATTGCTGAAGATATTGAGCGGGATTGTTATCTGTCTTGTCAGGAAGCAATCAAGTATGGGATCATCGATTCAACAATGAATTCCAGAAACGAGTAATCTTGTATTTGAGAGTATAATGGCTAAGAAATCTTCAATATTAAGGTGTTCTTTTTGCGACAAATCCCAGAAGGAAGTAGATAAAATTGTAGCGGGGCCATCCGTTTATATCTGTGATGAGTGTATTGAGTTGTGTAACAACATCATTGAGGAGGAGCGGGAAAAAGACAAACCCGAAGAGACACCGACCAAATTACTGAAACCAAAACAGATCAAGCAAATTTTAGATCAATATGTTATTGGACAGGAAGCGGCTAAAAGGATTTTATCTGTTGCGGTCTATAACCACTACAAAAAAATCTACAAACCACTCCAATCCGGCGAAATCGAGTTTCACAAATCCAACGTAATGATTCTGGGACCTTCCGGAACCGGAAAAACATTGTTGGCCCAAACGCTGGCAAAGGTTCTAAAGGTGCCCTTTGCCATGGCAGATGCCACGACATTAACTGAAGCCGGTTATGTGGGGGAAGACGTTGAAAATATCATTCTTAAGCTTTTACAGACTGCTGATTATGATATCGATAAAGCACAGCGCGGTATTATTTATATTGATGAGATCGATAAAATCACTCGCAAAAGTGAAAACGTTTCTATCACTAGAGATGTCAGCGGTGAAGGGGTGCAACAAGCCCTTTTAAAAATAATTGAAGGTACAATTGCCAGTATTCCGCCTCAAGGTGGCAGAAAGCATCCTCAACAGGAATTTTTACAAGTCGACACTGCCAATATTTTATTTATCGTTGGTGGTGCTTTTATTGGTATGGAAGATATCATTAATGAACGCATTGACAAAAAGGTAATGGGATTTGGTGCTAATTTGCATTCGGATAAAGATAAGACTGTTAGTTCAACCCTTAAGCATATTCAAACGGAAGACTTGATTAAATATGGCTTGATTCCGGAATTCGTGGGCCGAATACCGGTACTTTCTACTTTGGAGGAATTATCAGAAGATGATCTGATCAAAATTCTTACCACACCAAAGAATGCCATTATCAAGCAATACTCCAGTCTGATTGAATTGGATGGCGTGAAAGTCACCTTCCAAAAAGACGCGCTTCATGCCATCGCTCAAAAAGCAATTAAGCGAAATACCGGTGCTCGTGGGCTTAGGGCTATTTTGGAAGATAGCATGCTTGATATTATGTTCGACATTCCATCCGAAGATAATATCCGGGAAATCGTACTTAATCGAGATGTAATCGAGAATAATATCGCCCCTGTGATTCTGTACAAAAAAGATTCAACCGAAAAGGCAAGTTAAGTTTTAAAGATGGAAAGATTTTCTTGACATAGTTTTTTCTCAAATATACGTTTCCCGAAATTGTCAGACGACAATAACCAGGGCGCTTAGCTCAGCAGGAAGAGCAACGGCCTTACAAGCCGTAGGTCACAAGTTCGATCCTTGTAGCGCCCACCATAGACGCGGAGCTGTAGTTAAGATTGGTTATAACGCCGGCCTGTCAAGCCGGAGGCCGCGGGTTCGAGCCCCGTCAGCTCCGCCAGATAATAAAAGGGTTTGAGTCGATTTTGATTCAAGCCCTTTTTTATGTCTTTAGTTTTATCCTGTTCTTCATCCCATCCAACCAGGCCCTTTTTCCATCTCAAAATGTTTCCATGGTGTTCTTCCACAACACATCTTATCCTGGTGTGTCCTCTGGGTATTATAATGGTTTAACCAAACATTCAGGTCCTTTTGAAGCTCTTCTGAGGTGCCATAGATGATCGAGCTTTCCAATGAGCTATACCAGCAGATGAGTGAATCTGAAAAGCTGGACGAAAAAATGGGTGCATCAAAAACTTTCGAGTGATTAAATCGCCTGCCCTTTTTGTTTGAAGAATATTATGTTTTGTAAAGCCTTGTAACCTGCATACAATTTGACAAAATCAGGGGTTTGTGGGACTTCCAAGACAAAATCTATTTAATGAACCCATCATGAGAGGGATTTGTATCGATTGTCGCCGGGACCTTTGAGGCAGCAATCATGCGAAAAACACTTCATGATTTTACGCTGACCTGGTGTTCTTCCCGCTTTTCAATTTTGATGAAAAGTCAATGCAGTTGAATTACAAATGTTGGAATGAGAGATTTTAGTTCTCAGTTTAATCAGTGGCAAACTCGCTCGTTTGGTCAGAAAAAAAGCAAAAAGGTGACGATATCGGTAATCGGTATTGTTTCGTTTCTTATGGTTGCGGCTTTTGTTAGTATTGTCGTTTTTCAAATTCCGTCCTACCTGTCCTCTCCGTTAGATAATGTCCGTATTTACGGAAACAAGTTGATCAGCAAAACAGCCATCGCCAAATATCTTAGAATCTATGAGGGACAATCCTGGTTGAGTATTGATCCGTATGTGATGAGTATACGGCTAAAAGACCATCCTTGGATCAAAGAAGCGATAGTACGGCGTAACCTCAGATTGAGCCTGGATGTTACCATCACCGAAAGAAATCCCATCGCCTATTTAAAAATTAACGATCAATTATTTATGATCTGTTCCGATTACTTGGTATTGGATCCGATACGCGGTTCTGAACAATGGAATTTGCCGGTGATTGTTAATAACACATTGACGACAGTGCTCGCTCCCGACTTACTGGCCCCGAAAGATCTAAATGGAGCGTTTCAATTGATGGAATTGTTGCGCAAGAATGAAATATTGCCCTTAAAGGCTGTTTCTGAAATTATAGTTGATGACCCCCTAAATATTGAGTTGATTACCATACCGAATGGCATTAAAATTAAAATGGGATTTCAGAATTTTAAAAAAAAACTGCGGAACCTGGCACTGACATCGCGTAAAATTAGTGAGGAAAGGAAAAGAATAGCCGCAATTGATTTAAGATACCCCAATGGGATTGTATTACAGTATAAGTACTATAAATCCTTGGAGTAGGATCATATAACAGTGACTGACTCGATTTTCTAGGCGGGCAAGGGAGTTTTTCATGAACATCGAAAAGGCAAATAACGGAAAAATTCCCCATTTTTTTTAATGCGATAATAATCGTGTGGTGGAAGCGATTGCGTATGGTGGGAATCGTTACCGCTTTTATTCGGTAGAGGTAAATATATTACGGAACGAAAAAGAGCTTCGGAAATTACGGCTTATGTTTGTAAGTATCCATTTGCGAGACAATAAAATAGGCCCCATTTATTGTCTCGCAAGAAATCCACAATTATCTGGTAGTGGGTCTTTGCTTGTACTAAGGTACTTAAATAACCGCTCTTTTAAAAATTGTCCTTTTTCTGCTTCAATCATCTCATCATGAATGAATAATCCAGGGACCACTCCCCCGCCTCCGTGGGCGTGATAATCGCTCAACCCAAACTTAATTCGACGATCAAAGACATCCGAATCAGGCCACCAAAAGGAATCGGCTTCTTTATAATCCAACGGTTTTTTTGACCAGAAAAATAATTTCCGATTATAAGCAACTTTCCATTTACCAAATTCCCTTTGTGGGTGGTTAAGTAAATAAATATCCCGTTTACTCAATTTTACCGTTACGGAGCGATTGTGGTAGCGAAACCATCGAAACAAATCGGCACGTCGCAGGTATTTTCCCCTTTGATTACGGATTCGTTTAATTTTGGTGTAAGGAAACAAACTGCCATGTTTACTTGAACTCGAGTGAGCGATGGCCATTAATTGGTTGAAGCAGATACTGGCTTGCTTATTAGTGGTTTTTCCAATTTTCCAGGGCAATTTGGCTTGAATATAGGATTTGTAACGGCCCGATAGCATCTGACTATATACCTGCTCTGAATGTGAGTTCGTATCGGCCTTGATGGGAACGGTCACAATGTGGGTGACGGTCCAATCACTTCCGATTCGATTAACGCGAAGTTGTAGGTGTAAAACTACCTTGCCGCCATATCCCGGACTAACCGTGGGAACTCCTTGGATATAACGAATTTTTTGACCGGATCGATAAGGATTAAGTCGATGATCGTGTCCGGAAATAATAAGATCGAGGTCGTTTGTTTCTTTTAACGCCTCTCTCAATTCATTGGCAGGTGGAATTCCTTTTATTTTGCTGTTTTCATCATCCCAAAACGAATTCAATCCGACATGGAAGAGACCAATGATTAAATCAGGTGATTGGGTCTGTCTGATATGAGATATCCAATAGTGTAACGCTGATTTGATCGATTGAATTTCAATATTTGAATTGCGACTCAACTGATTCCACATCAATGAACCAGGTGTTGTGAGACCAAAAATAGCGATAGAGAGTTGATTGCGACGTAAAATAATATAGGGGAGAAAAGGGGTTTTTCCATTTTCATAGAGATTAGCCGCAAGCCATTTAAATCGCGATTTAGGAAAATAAGAGTGTTTCAATTGCCGATAGATATCCAGATCATGATTTCCCACGGTGATGGCATCGTATTTAAGCTGAGTCAGTAAATTGAAAAAGACATTGTTGTTTAGAGGATCTTTCTGAACGTGGTTGTAGTAAAATTGTAGTGGTGATCCGGACAAAAGATCGCCTGAATCAAGTAAAATCAATTCAGGGTTTTTTTTTCTTAAGGAATGTATGGCATCAGCAATATGAAGCAGACCGGAGGCTTTTTTTCCAGGGTAAATGTATTTGGTAGAGACCCATCCGTGAATATCTGATGTTACCGCAATGTTCACAATTTTGGACGCCAAGCTGATTTGAGCTGCCATAAAAAAACAGAGGGCGGTAATTAAGCCAGAATAAAAGAGCTTCATAATCGGTTTTTGAGCTTACTCCGGAGTGTTTTGTCGAATACGGGATTAATCGATGGTGGTGTAGATGCGTTCCTGCATGACGGATATCCGGCTTTCTTGCTGTGTTAGTTCCGTTTTCGCGAAATGAAATGCCATCAGAATTTTATCATACAATCGCTTGAGCTCAGTATCTTTGACGAGTTCAGAGTCTAAATTGAAAAAATTAACGCCCATTTCATTCATTTTTTTTTCTGCTTCTAATCCTTGAAGAATTAAATGGTAGCAAACAATAAGATCCCCAAGAAAGATCAAAAAATGCTCGGCAAATAACTGCCAGCTTTTGCCATTTTCATCGTTAACGCAATCATCGCGCAGAACAATTAGTCCACCTAGGTATTCCTGCCAAATGCCGATGGTCATGCGCATCGCATCAGATTTAACGGTGTGAGGGTCAATGTGTTTGAACTCATCGACCAGACTTTGAATGAGCTTATTATCTTTCGAACGAATGTTATTGATAAACTTTTGTGTTAAATTCGCGTTGATCTCACCAATAAATGCCCCCGCTAAAAGATCTCTAAAATTTTGTTCAAAAGTGAATTCGTTAACATATCCGTTCAGCCCAATTAGTCCGAGTCCCTTTTGGTAGTATTGGACGGCTTTAATATTGCTGTAAACCTTTAATACTTGAGCGTACAGACTGAATAAGTTAAAAAAATGATCTTTCTGCGATTTACCACCATATAGATAGCAGTCATTGGAAAAAGAAGCAGACAATAATGCGCCCCTCAAGCCGGCAAAATGCGCCTTAATGGCAATATTGAAATGCGCGGAGCTGAAATCATCGACCAAATTCGCGATGTGGGACTCAACATGAAGTGATTGAATCTCAGATTTTGACAATTCCAGAATATTGGCCATTTTTGCCGTACTCAAAAAACCAGATTTAAGTAGAATGTCAAATATTTGATTTTGCGCGATGGGCTCTTGATCAGAATATGGTTTGAGTAAAAAACCTATGCAAGTACCTTCTAAGCCCATTTCAAAATCATTGATAGAAATTCCCTTAATTCCAAGATTATAATGTTTCTTAATGGTTTTGATTGCGTTGTTACAACTGGCACCATTTGATCCTGATATCTTTGGAATAATGAACAATCCGTTGGTATGTTGATCACCTAGTTTAATTTTGGCGGGAAGAATCAAAATGATATTATCGACCAGGTCGTGATCACCCCCCATAACGCCACGGACAGTGCCTGAAATAGTATGATGGTCTTTTTGAGGGGTGGCAGTGAGTTCCGTTTCACCGATAAGCGCACACGAACCCATCCATTCTCCACTTAATAATTTTTTGCCGTATTCCTGTTTGAGTTTTTTAGAACCATAGCCATCTATTATTTTTGCCGATTCGACGGACATCATGTAATAAAGAGCAAAAGCCGCATTCTCCATGAAGAATATTTCCGATATTGCCGACCCGATAACCTCCGGGTATCCAAGACCTCCGGAAGATAAAGAGAAGCAGGTCTTTAGCCAATCCTGCTGAGCTGCTTTTTCCCAAATCTTAGCAAACTTTTTAGGAGCCTGAGTGATTCCTTGCGCCAATTTCGTGCCTGCTAAATCTCCGATACGATTTGCCGCTTTTAAATCTTGTTCGGCAAAATCATATGCTTTTTCAATTATTTTCTTAAATGTATCATTGTTTTGATGGGCAAGGGCTTTCGCATGGGTGAGTACGTTGGTTTTGATCACATCATTGAGAAGAAAGCCCGTTTCTTCTAAGTACTGCTTCCTGGAAATATTCATGAAAATTTTTGTCAAATGGGGTTGTCAAAGATTAGTAGGTACACAGCGGCAATTTTGAACCAAAGCCGAAGAAATATCAAGCATCGGGTATCGAAGGTAAATCACTTATCGATTTTGAAATTGTCGAAGATCTTTGGGTTGTTTGGAGGGGCATAGGGAATGGTTTGCTGATACCAGATAAAAGTTGGTATCAACTAAACCGGAAGGCCATAGACTATTGGTTGCCTCCTTAGAATTTTGGTGGCTTGCGGGTTATGTCAATTACTTCGCGTTGACTCTTGAGTTTTTAAAGGATTTAGCTTACAAGACAAATAAAATGATACTGAAAAGCTTGGATTATTCGGACATTACTTCCCAGTACTGGATTGCGTTTTTATTAACGACTTTGCCCGTTTTTAGGCCAAGTTGGCTTTCTGTATGCCATTTCAGTTGATCCGTCAGATATTCTCCGTCCGGAAAACTGATTTTGATTGTCTGTTTTTCAGAAATGATTCGACTTAGTAAAATGGCGTCGTGGGCTATTTGTGTTTTGATGTTGAATCTCCTTGAGTTTTTTGCGCTGTTGATTTGAGCTTTTTCTTCAATGTAATGTAAGCAATATACAGGTTCACAATCTCCGTAATCCCATGGTTGAAATCGAATTTGATCAAGGAACATTGATTCTTAAGGATCACCAAAATTTGAATCTCGATAAGATATTCCCCTGGTTGCATTGGGATCAGCGAAGCAAACTTTTTCGTTGCCATGCCTATCGCTACCGTGACTTGATCAGATACTTATTCAAAAGCAAGTTTGAGTATTCAGATTTCACGCCAAAATACAATAAACTTGGAATATCGTTACACTCTGACTTACAGCCATTTGACTATCAACAAGAAGCTTCACAGGCCTGGTGTCACTCAAAACGTGGTATTGCCGTATTGCCCACAGGTACGGGGAAAAGTTTTCTGGCAGCCATGCTGATTGAGGAAATTCAGCGCTCAACACTGATACTGGCGCCCACTATTGATTTGATAATTCAGTGGCAAAAAAAGCTTGAGTCATGGTTTCGATGTCCGGTTGGTTTGCTCGGCGGAGGAAGTTCGGAAATTGAGGATATTACCGTTTCCACTTATGATTCAGCTCGGATTTATGTGAACTCGATTGGCAATCGTTTTGGTTTTATCATTTTTGATGAGTGCCATCATCTCCCCAGTCCGGCATACTCAAATATGGCTCGTTCATATATTGCGCCTTATCGCCTTGGTCTGACAGCGACCCTGGACGATGATGATGAGCGCTTTCAATTGCTGAATGATGTGATAGGGCAGGTGATATACAACCGCCAGATCCAACAATTATCCGGTGGCTATTTGGCACCTTATTCCGTTGAGACAGTAGAAGTAGAACTGACGCCCGAAGAACGGGATAATTACGAGTTTCATCGTAATATTTATTTGGAATATCGAGACAAGATACCCGTTGATTTTGGGCAGTCCGATTCATGGGAGCGATTTGCGATGATATGCTACCGAACGGCAGATGGTCGAAAGGCGCTTCGAAGTTTTGGAATCCAAAAACAGATCGCCATCGCGGCTCAGAATAAGTTGGAAGCACTGACTCAAATTCTTATTCGTCACCAAAAGGAGCGAATTTTGATTTTTACCAATGATAACAAAACCGCCTATTTAATCAGCTCGTTGTTTTTATTGCCGTTAATAACCCATGAAACCAAGGCCAAAGAGCGTAAAACCATTTTAGAAAAATTTAGAGAGGGATCCTGGCCATTTTTGGTTAACTCGCGAGTACTCAACGAAGGCGTGGATGTTCCTGAGGCCAATATCGCTGTTGTGGTTTCCGGTACATCGACAGTTCGCGAACATGTCCAACGCCTGGGACGGATATTGAGGAAAAAGGAAGGTAAAAGAGCCGTGCTATATGAATTAGTCACCGTTGATACCGGTGAAATATATACCAGCAGACGAAGACGGGAACACGGAGCTTATGAAAATATATGAACAATGGGGCGGACAACCCTATTTCCCGATAAGTCGTTACTACAAAAAGCGTTTTGGTCAAAAAGTGTATAAGATAACGGTCAGTGTCGCCCGCACCTGTCCGCATCGAGAATGGCAGAGGGATGGCAAAGGATGTGTATTTTGCGATGAGTGGGGTTCGGCTGGTCATCATTTGATGGAAGTGGGATCGCTGGATGAACAGATTATCAGTAATCGAGAAAAATTGAAAAAACGATATAAAGTCGATAGCTTCTTGGTTTATTTTCAACCCTACACCAATACCTATAATGATCTAACAAAATTGGACGAAAACTTAAAAACAGCTTTGGAACATGATCAAGTGATCGGTCTTGTGCTGGGAACAAGGCCGGATTGTTTACCGGAAGAAGTGCTCTCGGTTTTTGAAAAATATCATCAGCAGTCCTACCTTTCAGTGGAGCTGGGTGTCCAGAGTTTTTTCGATGCGCAGTTGGAGTTCCTAAATCGGCGACATACCGTTGATCAATCGTTGGACGCAATCCATCGATTGAGCCGATTAGTCAACGTTGATATCGGATTGCATTTGATGTTTGGGCTACCAGGTGAGACTGAACAGCGTATTGTCGAAACGGCGGAACTGATTAATACGCTCCCGGTTGCCAATGTAAAGCTGCATAATCTTCATGTTCTAACCAATACAGCTCTTGAAGAATTATATAAAGAGGGTAAATTTCTGCCGATTGAGCTGGAATCCTACGCGCAACGTGTGATTAGGTTTTTAACCCATTTATCACCCAATATTGCCGTGCAACGTCTTGCCGCGGTGGCCGCGCGGTGGGATGAGTTGATTGCCCCGAGATGGAGCAAAGAGCGCATGAGACCCACTCAATATATTATTAAAGAAATGAAAAATAATGCGTTTTATCAAGGTATGTATTCCCAAAATGGCCCGAATGAATTAGCATGAACAACTCAAAAACCGTTGATCTTAAACTTTTCCCCACTTCATGAATGACATTGCAAGGTTTATTGATAAAAAGTAAGTCGTTGTTCTCGGTATCTGGCACTCTGTATTGGATGAATTGGTTACTGGCAGGTGGTTTTGTTTGGTTATCGGGAGCCTTGGTTTCTAATGTTATCGAACATCAAATGCTTGATGTACCACGGGTGAAGAAAAAGTTTTCTCCGCCAATTATTACTCAGCGGGATAAATCTCAACCTCATAGAAATTTTAAAGCCATCATTGATCTGAATGTATTTGATGCGGAAGTAAGTACCCAGGTAATCGTTAAGGAAAGTGAGGTTGTCAAAGCGCCTGCCGGGGCTAAACTGAAGGGAATATTGGCTAATTTAAAGCTTTTGGGAGTATATCAGGGGCGCAGTTATTATTGTGTGATAAAAGATCTCAAAGAGAAAAAAGAGGATATTTTTGGCAAAAATGATACTATTTTTGAAACAGGAGCGGTTGTCGCAAAAATTCAGTTGACTCGCACCAAACAATTGGTTCATGTCCGCTTAAATGACGAGATTGGAATTTTAGAGAACAAAGGAGAACAAGATCAGCAAAAAAATGAGGTGGCACCCGTTGAGGCGGTTCGTAAGAAAACCCAAAAAATTAAAAAAAATACGAGGGATTCAAATAGTAAGGCACCCTCAAGCTTTTCGACCAACGGAACGGATTTCTATTTAAGATCTGCTGAGGTTCAGGGACATATCAAAAATTTTGCCACCTTGTTGAATCAAGCGAAAGTAACTCCCTACATTGAAGATGGTCAAAATATTGGATACGCCATCAAAAATATTACACGGGGTAGTTTGTATGAGAAATTAGGTTTGAGAAATTATGATATTATCCAAAGCGTTAATGGGAAGGTTATTGATAGTATGGAACAAGCGATTGAGTTATTCAACGCGTTAAAAAACGAACGCGAAATAACCATTAACATCCTTAGGAATAAAGAGCCTTTGAGCTTCAATTATTATATCAATTAAGTGTTTTTCAATGATCATCCTTCAACGCACGGCAGGGATGAATTCAATTCAATCACTAAGCCCGTGCGGTCCGGAGACTTTTCAGTAGACCGCGGGCGAATAAGGAATTCTTAAAAATCATTTTGACCAGATGATGGTTTGTCAAGTCGGCATCGTGTATTGTCTTCTTTTATTACTAGATGTTGTAAGAAAGTAAGGGCTTGAGGTTGCTGAAATCGCGCGTATGATTTTTCAGAGTTCGTCAACACATAATTAGAGGAAGAAATGGGAATCAATGTTGCTATTGCCGGCGCGACAGGCGCTGTTGGAACAGAGTTAATGAAACTGCTAGAAATTCGAAATTTTCCGGTTGATAAACTGACATTGTTAGCTTCCAAACGATCTGTCGGGAAAAAATTAAAATTCAAGGGAAAAGAGTTAGCCTGTCAAGAACTGACAAAAGACGCTTTTAATGGAATCGATATCGCTTACTTTTCAGCGGGTGCCTCCCGCAGCCTCGAATTTTGTCCGGCAGCAGTCAAAGCGGGCGCTGTTGTGATTGATAATTCCAGTGCTTTTCGTATGGATGACGAGGTACCGCTGGTGGTACCTGAGGTTAATCCTGATCACGCCCTGAATCATAAAGGCCTTATCGCCAATCCTAATTGTACAACAATTCAAATGGTTGTCGCTCTGAAGCCACTTCATGACTTTGCCAATATCAAACGAGTTGTCGTATCAACCTATCAATCCGTTTCCGGAAGCGGGGTCGCCGCCATCACAGAGTTGGAAAATCAGGTAAAAGCTTACCTTACCGGTGATGTAATGGAAAAGAACGTATATCCTGTTCAGATTGCTTTTAATGTCATTCCCCATGTTGATGTATTTCAGGATAATGGCTATACCAAAGAGGAATTGAAAATAGTCCACGAAACACGTAAAATTATGTCAGCACCTGATATCTTGGTATCAGCTACTTGTGTAAGGGTGCCTGTGTTTAGAGCGCATTCGGAAGCAATAAATATAGAAACTGAAAAGAAGTTAACAGCGGAAAAGGCTGTGGAACTGCTAGGCAAAGCGGAAGGTATTGTTTTGCTGGATCGACGTGAACCCGGAGGTTATCCGGTGCCTGAAGCGGTTTCGGAAACTTTTGAAACCTATGTCGGACGGATCAGAGAGGATATTTCGTGTGAAAATGGTTTGGCCTTCTGGGTGGTTGCTGACCAATTGTATAAAGGTGCCGCACTCAACGCAATACAGATCAGTGAATATCTGTTGACTCAAGAAAATGGAATTGGCTGACGTCACATCAACATGTTTATGCCGTAAGTTGCGGTTTTATTTGTGCCGTACCTTACGGGGAAATCTTGTGACAAAAGGGGGTATCATCTTGAAATTCCAACAGCTCTTTTGAGGGTTTCCGACCCTTTTTTGAGCTCAGGTAATACCCTCATCATCAATTTTTTGACCTGCTTATCGGCAAACGATCTACAGGGATTTCTTTGCTTCTCTCCAAAAAAATATCCATCTTCGAAACACTATTCGATATCATTTTTTTTTGAGATGGGATATTCAACCAATGAGTATTCACTGGATACATATTGCTTAAACTTATTCCAAAGGTCTTTTGGTTGAACATTATCAATGATCGACGCCTGTCCGATGCGATTAAGACCAACAAATCGGACACCTGCTGAGCTTACTTTTTTGTCATGATCGATAATTGTGATGAACTCATTTTCGCACAGTTCAGATAGTTGCACTTTGATATTAAGATTACTCAAATGAGAATGGATAAGCTGATATTCTTGATTGGATAACATTTTTTGTTTCATGGACCACCATGCCGCGAAGTCCATACCCACAATAATCGCTTCTCCATGTAAATAACCAGTATAGTTTGTAAATGTTTCAATAAAGTGCCCGATCGTATGTCCGAAGTTTAGTATTGCCCTAATACCGCCTTCTTTCTCATCCTGTTGAACGATGTTAGCTTTAACACTACATGATTGGTGAATTGTATCCTCAAGTAAGGTTTGATTTGAACTAAGCTCCTGAATCGATACATCGTTTAGCGTATCAAACAGGTCACGGTTTCGAATAAAAGCATGTTTTATTAATTCAGCATAACCCGCTATAAACTCTCTGCGCGGAAGCGTTTTTAAGAAGTCGATATCAATGATGGTGATCAAAGGTTGCTTAAAAGATCCGATAAGATTTTTACCCCCTGTATGATTGACTCCTGTTTTACCGCCGACACTGCTATCTACTTGAGAAAGAAGCGTTGTTGGGACTTGTATATAGAGCATACCTCTCATAAATGTTGCTGTCGCGAATCCTCCCATATCACCGATAACACCGCCACCAAACGTGATCAGAATACTTTTTCGATTGGCAGCGTATTTGACCAAAAAATCATAAATTCTCATGATGCTTTCGGTATTTTTATATTGTTCACCATCCGGCAATATAAGAGTATGGCATTTCAATTTACCGGGTATGTAATCACTTATAAAGTTGGGGTATAAAGCGTTTATTGTGCTGCTCGTGACAAAAAAAAGATTATTTTCCTCATAGTTGACCAAAACTTGAGCAAGCTGCTTTTTAAAAATAGTTTGACCAATATGAACACTATATTGGTAATCAAATCCGGGGATATTTAATGTAATAGATTTCATATTAGCACCGACAATATCATTCAAATCAAATCCGGTAATCAATCTTTGACACGATTAAGTCGTATTTTGGTATACTGGGCATCCGCTTGGGATAATAGGTAAATAAGATTGCAGTACAGTGAAATAGGAAGTTTAAGCTCGATTATTTTAAAAGTGGATTAGCCAATTAACACTCAGTAGCAACGCGATTTTGAATCTTAATAGTCAGTTAACAGGTAATTGGAACTTTGCTGAACGTTTTTCAGGAATTAATTTACACCAGTCAATAGATTATTTTAAAATCAGAAAAATTGATATGATCGGAAACAATCTCTGAAATTACTTGGTTTACAGTAGAAAAGGGAGAGCCGATCCGACACCATTTTTCAAATTCTTCCAATTTTACGGAAGAACCAGATATGAATATTTCAACATCACCATCCGGACGATTTTTGACAGTTCCGAGCAAAGCTTTTGATTTGGCTTCTTTTACGGTGTAATATCTAAAGGAAACGCCTTGGACTTTTCCTTTAACAATAATATGCTTAATCATCAATCAGTTTGAAAAAAGGGTTAACAGCAGAGCTGACATGATTACAAATCATATATTCACAGAAGCCGCCAAAACGCACACTCACCGCTTGATTAGTCTCAAAGGCGACGGGGATGGTGGCCCGCGAGTAGGAGCTTCCGCGGAAGAGACAGTATAGCAATATTGCTTATTATTCCGTAATAAACTTTACCAACGCATTGACCCATCCGTCTTCGCTATTAAGTGACGGCACCATCTCAAAACGCTCACCACCATTTACCATAAATTGGCTTGCCCCTTCAATTTGAATTTCCTCAAGTGTTTCCAAACAATCCGCGACAAATGACGGACAAAAAACAACCAGGTCTTTAATCCCCTTTTGGGCAAGTTCTTTTATCGTTTTGAGTGTATCTGGTCCGATCCATTTAGTTTTTCCCAGTCTTGATTGAAAAGCAATAGAATACTGATGAATCGGAATTCGCATTTGTTTTGCGACCAGATGTGCCGTGGAGAAGCATTGCGCCCGATAGCAATTGTGATTGTTTGTGTTAATTTGATCACAACAGTTTGGGTTATCTAAACAAACCCCTCTCAAGTTTTTGATTTTTGTTAGTTGGTGTTTGGGTAAACCATGAAAACTAAATAGAACATGATCGGGTTTTTTGTTCCAATATGGGCGGCCGATATTTGCGATGCTTTCAATAAACAATGGATGGTTGAAAAACGAGTTCTTAATTAATAACTCAGGGAAATAAGCTTGTTTTTGAAGTAGCTTAAGACTCTTTTCGACAATACTTCCGGTGGTTGCCGACGCATATTGAGGCATTAAGGGAACAATAATTAAGCGATTTAGGTTTTTATTCAATAATTGATTGATAGCGTTCGCTATGCTTGGCCTTCCGTAACGCATTCCAATTTCAACGACATAGTTATTTCCCAATTCTTTTGAAAGCTTCAATGCCAAAGCGTTGCTGTGAACAATCAAGGGAGAACCTTCTTTTGTCCAAATTTTTCGGTACTTATGTACAATTCGTTCAGGGCGGAAGGGGAGGATTACTAAATACAGAAGTAAATACTTTGCTACAAGAGGAATATCTAAAACTCTGGGATCGGACAGAAACTCCTTTAAAAACGGTCTGATTGCGTGTTTTTCCGGTTTTTCGGGGGTGCCTGTATTGACCAGAAGAACTCCGGTTTTTATTGTTATTGCTGCTTGCATAAACCAAGAAATCTCAAAGATGGTTGTTTCAACGGATGACTAAACTAATGCTGTGTTTTATGGCGATGTGAGTTCGATAGATAATATTGTAATAACAATGAATGAGCCTACAATAAATAAATTCGTTAAAAGGATGACTCTCTTAACATCAACTGATATTCTTGAACAATCAGTACATGAAAAAAGTTTCATATTTAACACATCAGACTTGATAAAAAAATGACAGAAGAGTTAATGCTAAATGCCAAAACAGCTTTGATACAAGGTAATCTCGAAGAGAGTATCGAGCTGTTTACACAAGTTTTGGAAAAAGAACCGGAAAATCTATTGGCACTTTTCAGTAGAGGAACCGCCTATTTGAAAAGTCATAAATTTGATGAGGCAATCGACGATTATACAAAATATCTTGGACAAAATAAATCCAACGAGAAAGTATATTGTTCAAGAGGAAACGCATACTTAGGAAAAGAAGATTTAAACAATGCTTTGGTGGATTTCAACAAAGCGATTGATATCAATCCCCATTATCCCACTGTGTATTTTAGCCGAAGTGAGCTATTCAAAAAAATGGGTGAGGAAGAGCAAGCTGAAGAAGACGAAATGATAGGTAATCGATTGCAAAAACAGTTGTCGAGAGCATTTTACGAATCTCAGGGGTTTATGTTTCAAGAGTTTCATTAATGGTGTAGAGGAAGGTATAATGACTTCCATTTTGCACTTAATAAGACCTAATTACTCTTCTTGATCGTTTTTTCTGAGAAATCGCGGCGAATTTTTTGACGCGTAAAGTGTGCCCGCAGGCACCTTGTCATCTGAAAAAAGTTACGGGGTGGTTTTAGCATCGGGATGCAGAAATGCCACAATATCTTGTTTGACTTCTTCCGTCAGATTACCCTGATCCAACCAAACAACCGATTCATCTTTACGATACCAGGTCATTTGTTTTTTAGCGTAATGTCTTGTTTTTTGCTGAATATCGGCAATCATTTCCTCTTTGCTGAACTCTCCCTTGAGGTATTGGCAGGCTTGTTTGTAGCCAATTGATTTCATAGATGGAAGTGATTCGTCATATCCCCTTTGCAGTAACGATTCAACTTCCTCTATCAGCCCTTCATCGATCATCATAACAATGCGCCGGTTGATCCGTTCATAAAGAATTTCACGTGGCCATCGCACCCCTAAAAAATAAGCATCATATCGTTTCGACTGAAAGCGATGTCGGTTTTGAAATTCTTGGATGCTTCGGCCTGTTTGCAATACGACTTCCATCGCGCGACAAATACGCGAAACATCATTCGGATGCAGGGGCGACGCGCTTTTGGGATCCAAGGCCTTTAGCCTTTCATACACCTTGGCCAATCCTTCTCTTTCAACCATACCATGGACTTCTTCTTTCAACTTGGGTGGTGTATCGGGGACAGGGATGATCCCTTGGACCAATGCACGTATGTAAAGCGATGTCCCTCCCAGTACTATGGCAAATTTACCGCGTTGGTCAATTTCTCGGATACAGCGATCGGCATCCTCTACAAACTTACCGGCGTTATATGGCTGCTTGGGATCAAGACAATCGATGAGATGATGGGAGGCTTTGGTTAATTCCGCGGGCGTTGGCTTAGCTGTTCCGATGTTCATATATCGGTATATCTGCATTGAGTCTGCCGATACAATCTCTCCGCCAATGGCTTGCGCCAGCTGAATTCCTAATCCGGTTTTTCCGCTGGCGGTGGGTCCCACAACAACAATGAGCTTTATTTTGGGTGTCACACTCAATTGTGGGAAATTGTCTGCTCATCGCTGGAAAATTCCTCCGGTAAGTGATTATTTTGCATCTCTTCTTTTTTACCGTTTGATTTTTCCTCTTTTAAATCATCATCATCCACTGAATGAGGAACGCGTTCCAATAGCAATGGAATAACATCGATTACCTCACTCTTCGTATGCAACTCTAGTCCTTTGGTGATTTCCTTTGGAATTTCCGTTAAATCTTTCGCGTTTTCCTCAGGAATAACGACATTTTCCAAACAACCACGTTTAGCGGCCAACAGCTTTTCTTTTAATCCGCCAATCGGTAGAATTCTACCTCGTAGCGTAACTTCCCCGGTGAGCGCTGTATCGCTGCGAACCGGAATTCCGGTTAATGCGGACACCAACGCGCAAGTAATGGCTATTCCGGCGGATGAACCCTCTTTCGGTGTGGCTCCTTCCGGAACATGAATATGGATATCGAGTTCGGAAAATACTTTAGAGTAAATACCGAGTCGATTGGCGTTGGATCGTACGTAGCTGTGAGCGGCTTGAGCGGATTCCTTCATAACCTCACCTAATTTTCCGGTCAGTTGAATCTTCCCGTTTCCTCTCATGGTGTTTACCTCAATCGTCAAGATTTCACCACCGAACATAGTCCATGCGAGACCGTTGATTACACCAACCTCGCTGTTTTTATCCGGCTTTCCGTAATGATATTTAGCGATTCCCAAGTAACTTTTTACCTTAGCCGGAGTCACCCTGATAATCTTGGGTGGTGGGGCTTCAGTGAGCGTATTTTCATTTGACGATTCAGTGGTTACCGCTTCTTCCGTTTCCGTTTTCGTTTCTTTACCTTTTGCTTTAACGATTTCCGTAACTGCCTTACGGCATACTTTACCGATGCGGCGTTCCAATGTCCTGACTCCCGCTTCTCTGGTATAGTGACGGATAATCTCCAGAATCCCTTTAAAGCTGAACTGAAGCTGTTCTTTTTTCAAGCCATTCTCATCCAATTGTTTCGGAATTAAATATTTGGCCGCGATTTTTTCCTTTTCCAGTTCGGAATAGCCCGATAATGTGATGATTTCCATGCGGTCCATTAAGGGCAATAGAATATCTTGTCTGGTATTGGCGGTACAAATAAACATAACATTGGAAAGATCATATTCGACTTCCAAATAGTGGTCCATAAACTCATGATTTTGTTCAGGATCTAAAACCTCTAGTAGTGCCGCGGCCGGATCTCCCATATGGCTGTATCCCATCTTATCAACCTCATCCAATAAAACCACCGGATTGTTGGTTTTGGCTTTTTTCATGCATTGAATGATCTTTCCCGGTAACGCACCGATGTAGGTGCGCCGATGTCCCCTGATTTCCGCTTCATCTCGAACACCACCAAGACTCATGCGCACAAATTTGCGGTTAAGCGCACGAGCGATGGATCGCGCCAAAGATGATTTTCCGACCCCCGGAGGTCCAACCAAACAAATAATAGGTCCTCTCAAATTACCAATCAAGCTACCAACGGCGATAAATTCGATGATTCTTTCTTTGACCTGATCCAATCCCCAATGATCGATATCCAATACCTCCTGGGCATGATCCAGTGACAAATTATCCGTGGTTTCCCGGTGCCATGGTACATTGAGTAACCAGTCGATATAGTTTCTGACAACATTGGCTTCTGATGAGGTCGAAGGCATCATTTTTAATCTTCTCAGCTCCTTTTGTGCGGCCTCTTGAGCTTCTTCAGACATGCCGCAAGCTTTGATTTTATCTCCCAGTTCTTCAAACTCCGCTTTGGTGTCCTCCGAACCTAATTCCTTTCGGATCGCCTTCATTTGTTCGTTTAAATAGTATTCTTTTTGTGTCTTGCCGATCTGTCCCTGAATTCGCTCTTTGAGCTTTTGTTCCATTTTTTTATGCTCACTTTCTTCCAGCATTCCGGCATAAACCAATTCAAGACGTTTTTTATGGCTATGGGCTTCCAGAACTTCCTGCTGTCGATTAATGGGCAGGTTTAAGAGCGGTGCGATTAAATCGGCAATTTCTCCGGATGAATAATCTCCCGAGAGGATTTTTTCTGAAGTATCCACTTTTTTTGAGATGCGGTGAATAAACTCTTTAAATTCCACTTTTACAGTATCGGTTAGCGCCAGCAACTCCAGGTCAATTTTCTGTTTGGTTTTATGAATCTCTACTATAGCACTATAGGCAGACTTTTCCAAAAAGACTTTTAGGCTGCGCCCCCGGCATTTTGCCTCAAATAAAGCTTTTATGGTGCCGTTCGGGAGCCGCATGATTTGTAAAATAGTCCCAATAACACCCACTTCATACAGGTCATCTTCCGTCGGTTTTTCAACCATTGGATCTCTTTGGGCAATCACAAATAACTTTCGATCTGTGGCCAGGGCTTTTTCCAGAGCTTCAATGGATTGCTGTCTGCCTATAAAAAAAGGTGTCGTCATCAACGGGAAAACGACAATATTTCTCATGGGCAACATTGGAAGTTCCATATATTTGTTGCCGTCACTCATCATTTCATCCATAGCCTGTGTCCTGATTTAATATGCTCTCTATTGATTCTGTTGGTTATTGGTTTACAATCGACCCGTTTTAAAGCAATTTGAGGCAAGAACTAACCTTAGCTTGCTATAGCTTGTCCCGTAATGCTTGATACCAAATACTCACGCTTGTCACATTAATATAGAGACCCTGAATTTGGGTATCAGCATTTCCGGGATGGGCTATGGTATCAAGGTGATTCAAGATGGAAAACCCAAAATGTGTTTGAGAAATTCAATGATATTGGGTCGTTGAATTTACTTTTAACGATGTATTTCGGTTGATTTGTTTCAATTTTACAAACAAAGCTTTTTAAAGTCCAGCGGGATTTGAGACTTAAATACTTCAGACGACGGATAGGTCTAAATTTTCAATACGCCGGTGGCAAGAAAGAGACTGTAGAATATCCGAAGCGAAACGAGTCATTGAGCCGGTGATTAACTCATCTGCCGAATGAAATCAAGGGTCATTAGCGTTTGGCGCGACGTCTCATCTTTTTGCTTGCCCTTTTGGCCGCTATCAAATCAAGAGCTTGATCGAGCGCGACATCCTCAATTTTGGTAGCTTTGGGAAGGGCCGCGTTGGTTTCTCGGTATTTGATGTAAGGGCCATAAGGACCGCTAAAAATATTGATTGATTCGCCGGTTTCCGGATGGTGTCCAATTTCTCGAACAGGTTCCGCCGCTTTTTTACGTGTCCGTTTTTTGGTGGCAAAAATCTCCAAACAACGCGCCAAATCGATTGTGATTACACTGTCGCTCGGGAGAATGGATCGGTAGTCTTTGCCGGCATTCGGATCATCATGAACGATATAGGAACCATAGCGACTGATACCGGCAATGATTTTACCACCGGTTTCAGGATGTTCTCCGATTTTACGGGGTAAGGATAAGAGTGCCAGTGCGACATCCATATCCACATCAACACTTTTCATTTCCTTAGCGAGTGCTACTCGCTTTGGCTTTATCTTATCTTCCTTGATTTCTCCCAATTGGATATAAGGTCCGTAGGCGCCATGAAGCAGATAGACCGGTTCTCCCGTTTCCGGGTGAACTCCAAGTTCTTCCGTATTTTGGGATTGTTGAAGAATCAATAAATCAACGGTTTCCTGATCAAAATCACCAGGTGTTATCTCAGCCGGAATTGATGCGGTGATCCTTTTCTCTTCGGTTTCAGCTTCAAAGTAGGGACCATAACGACCGATATGGATTTTGGCCGATACCTCACCAAAACTGATCGATTTGAATTCCCCCGGCTCGATTTGTTCTGTCTTTTTAATGGTTCTGTTTTCAAGTCCGTCTTTTCCGAGAAAGAAATCTTTCATGTAGGGGAGCCACTCCATCTCATTGCGCGCGATATCATCCAGCACTTGTTCCATTTTGGCGGTAAAACCCAAGTCAACCAAGTCAGGAAAATTAACTTCCAGTAAATTGACAATGGCGAACGCTGTGAAACTTGGGACCAGGGAGTGGTTTATTATTTTAACATATCCGCGGTTCACAATCGTATCGATAATTGTCGCGTAAGTACTTGGTCTTCCTATTCCCTCAACTTCCAGTTTTTTGACTAGCGAAGCTTCTGTAAATCGAGCCGGGGGTTGGGTCTCATGATCCTTAGCGATAAGACTCATACATTTAACGCGATCACCGGATTTCATGTCAGGCAATACGACTTCTTTATCTTCGATAGCGGCATCAGGATCATCAGATCCTTCAACATAAGCTCTAAAGAAACCAGGAAAATCAATTCGTTTTCCGGAGGACCGGAAGACGGCTTCCTCAACTTCAAAGAGGGCTTTGATGTGAGTTAGTTTGGCGTCCGCCATTTGGGTGGCCACAGTCCGTTTCCAAATCAGATCATAAAGCGATAATTCGACACCAGTAAGTTCGCTTTTTTGCGGTGCCACAAAAGTGCTGCCGGCTGGTCTGATGGCTTCGTGAGCTTCCTGAGCACTCTTTACGGATGTTTTAAACTTACGAGCTTGGGGAGTGAGGTATTCTTTCCCGTACATGCTGGTCACGCATCTACGTACTGCCTGGAGTGCTTGCTCGGAAAGCTGAATGGAGTCGGTTCTCATATAGGTAATATAACCCCGCTCGTAAAGTCCCTGGGCGATCCGCATTGTTTGACGAGGACTAAGCCTCAATTTCCTATTCGCTTCTTGTTGCAAGGTAGACGTGATAAACGGAGGAGATGGTCTTCTGGTCGATGATTTTTCTTCCAATTTCATCACATTCCAGTCTTTTTCCGCCAATCGGCTTTGCAAATTCCTGGCTTCTTTTTCATCAAGCAATAACACCTTTTTCCCTTTGGCGATCTTTCCTGTTTTTTCATCAAAATCATCGCTGGTAGCGATTTTTTTGCCGTTCAGCGTCACGAGTCTCGATTTAAAACTGATCCGATCTTTCCTAAGCTCAGCTCTGAGATCCCAATAAGATCCTCTATGGAATGCACGCCGTTCTCTCTCTTTTTGAACAATTAATCTCACGGATATCGATTGTACTCTGCCGGCAGATAAACCTCTGGCAACTTTTTTCCACAGCAACGGTGAGAGAGTGTAACCCACCAGCCGGTCCAAAATACGTCTTGTTTCTTGTGCGCGGACCAATGATTGATCAATATCGCGGCAATTGTTCAATGCCTTTTGAATAGCCGTTTGGGTAATTTCGTGGAATACCATACGTTTGACCGGAATTTTGGGCTTTAAGACTTCCAGTAAATGCCAGCTAATACTTTCACCTTCGCGGTCCTCGTCAGTCGCGAGTATCAGTTCATCAGCTTTTTTAAGTTGTGCTTTGATTTCTTTGACAACTCTCTTTTTTTCTTTTGGAACAACATACAATGGATCAAAACCCTTTTTGGTGTTTACGCCTAATTGAGCCCACGGCTCTTTTTTATACTTCTCAGGAATTTCGGAAGCCGATTGGGGTAAATCTCGAACGTGACCCATTGAAGCCACTACCTTATATCCTTTAGGTAAAAATTCTCTGATTGTTCGTGCTTTCGTGGGAGATTCCACAATTACGATCGAAGCCATTCACGTCCTTAATGCCGAGTTGTTGATTATCAGTATAGTTCTAATCCGGATAAATCGGATAAGTTCCTTATTCGTTATTGACTGCAAGAAGCGCGGAAAATAACCTCTAAGGAACCAAACATCGAAATAAAGACCTACCACATTATATTGTGTCAAGCATAAATGTGTTTCGACAATTTATATGAGGAAGTTTGCGACTAAAGATGGAACCGGAGTGGCTGACAAAAAACTCTGAATTAAATGATGTTGATTTAATTGAGGCCGGGAATCCCAAAATCAACATACTCAGACAGTGTGAGTCATAACGATACCAGTTTGGAGGCACCAATGAAATGGCTCTATCTCCTCAGGAAGAAATATCTTGCGTATTAGCGGATATGTCATACAATCATAGGTCTTCGCTTCATTAATGATTGATGTGTTAACAAACAACTAACCATTACCTGCCCCATGAAATTTAACCTATTGGTTGCCACTTCCCAACTCTCAAGCAAAAGCGGTAAACTACTTGGTACCGGTACATTAAGCGCAATCACGGACCTGGCGCGACAAATGGTTGATTGTGGTATTCAAGGTGATATTTATGATTTGCCTAATGGCAGTCGTGATCCGGACGAAGCCAGTCCTTTTTCCTTGAATAACGGATTCGCGCAAAATATCGATGAGTTAAATATATTTGATATTCCGGAACTGGCACATAATCCATCTCTTCGGCGGCAAGTTGAGAAACTGACTCAAAACTATCAAAAAAACTTCGGTCGGGATCGAACGGTGAGCTATATCTTAAAGCGCACCCTAATGCCCTGGATACTTGAAGAGTGTTATTCTGAATTCCGGAGTAGCGTATCATCAAACCGCGAAGAAAACTATCAGCGCTTTTTGGAAATCAGCTGCTATTGGCTGAATGAATATGCCCTTTATGAAGTTTATAAAGAGGAATCCATTGATTTTCAAAACTCCGCTTACTCTCAGATAGATCATAAACTGGTCCAAGGTTTTATTAAAAAAAATCAAGAGAGAATGTCTTACCATAAGTATTGTCAATTTTTATATTTTGAACAACGGGAGCAATTAAGAAAGGAACTTAAAAAACTAAACACTCACATTGTCACCAACCTTCCCTTCAGCGTTGAATTTGAAAGTGCCGATGTATTTTTTCATTCGGAAGTTTTTGATACCAATTTTCAGGTGGGCTGCCCCCCAGAACCTGAACACGGTTACCCTGAACAAGCATGGGGGATCGCTGTGTACCGAGAAAGAAAGGATGAGCTGAGAAAGTATTTGGAAGAGAAAATGAATTGGCTTTCATTGATGGGAGATGGCGTTTTTCTGGATCACTTGGTGGGATGGTGTGGTCAGTATGTAATGCCCACGATTATCCCGAAAGAGAGTTGTTACCCCCATGGCCATTTTCTGACTAAGGTTCGGGAAGAACGAGAAGAGAATATGAAATGGTTTATGGAAATCATTTTGAATACCAATCTCCAAATCAAGGGGGAAATCGCGGGCGATTTTGAGCGGGTTAAAGCGACACGAGCCGTGGTTGATCGTATGGTTGAAGCGGGACACGAAATCAGCGCGATGGCGATTCCCCGGTGGGAAACCATCGAACTCACGCCTATTCCGCTTAAAGAGTACGGAAAATCCGCTCTGATAATGGTGGAAACACATGACACTTCAACATTGTTACAATACTTGCTCAATGAGAAGGGAAATACGGAAGACTTTGAGTCACCCGAAATCATACGCGAAGTGTGTACCAAAGTGTTGGGACTGCCTTTTTTTTTATGTGATATTCCGTTGTCGCTGAAGGACGTCGATCACGAGGTTTGGGTTGATATTTGTCGCAGATCCGTTGAGGGGGTACCTTCCGAAAATGTCATATTTACACTTCCGGGGTTGATTTCATTAATCGAAAAAAAATACCGAACCTCGACCATCAAAAACAATATCAATAATAAACCCGGTACATCAGGCGCGGTGGGCAATGAATGGCGCAACTGGAGTTATTTTTCCCCGCCTGTGGAAACGCTGACGGAGAGCACGGAATTGAAGAAATTTATCCGGCAATACGGAAAACGCAGCTACAAGCCATTCGATCATTTCCACTATTGGCAAGTCGATAATTCTGATATTCAAGCAATTTACTCAAAGGTCGGGAATCGGAAAATCATATATCGCGATAGCCAAAAAAAATGGGTAACGCTTGGAGCAGAAGCAAACATCGATTTAGGCAACGTTTTGATTGAGTTATTGTTTTACAATCATAGCGAAGCGGAAGCATGGGATCATGTCGATCCGCAAAAAATAATTCCCATTAACGATGGTGAATATCAGTTCATCGATTTGAATGCGAATTTGTTATGCTATTCATATCAAGGGAGTTATTTGCGAGAACACTATCTGTTTATCAAATTAGCGCCTCAACAAATTCACCATTTCATTGTCATTAAGGTTTAAAGAGGATATCGGATTAGATCAACTTTTCTTCCGGCAATGACGCCATTATTTTTTCTGAAACGGCTTTGAGAAGGCTTATGAAATTTCGCGCCTCACGCGTTGTTGCCCGCATCCCTTTTTAATGAAATAACTCTGTCGTTCAAACGAAACGGATTGATTCTTTCTGCCACTACCAATGAAATGTGGGAATCGATTTACGAAAAAACAAAACACTACAAAAAAGGTCACAAGCTAGCATCAAGTTTGCATTTCTTCCGGCAATTTCACCACCTTCGAAACTAAATTTACAGCGATTTGTCAATGCTACGGTTTCTCAGGCTTAAAAATCAGTGTTCATACCCCGGAAACATACGTTTAACGATTATTGAAGGGATACTATTGTTAACGATGATTTTTTTGTCATCATGTTCGTTGACTTCAAGTCAGGTTCCGGAATCCACTGGATTTTGGTACACCTTTCAAAGGAATGATACTCTGGCGTCGGTAGCGGAGAAATTTTCGACGGATATGTGGGTAATTCAGCGAGAAAATGACATTTATGACGCCAATGATTTGGTCCCGGGGATGAAAATATTTATCCCCGGAATTGTAAGGATCACATCCTCCGCCGTCAAGCACAAAGCAAAGATCAAATCCTCCAAAACGACCAAATTGATTTGGCCAGCATCCGGCGTTATTTCTTCCGGTTTTGGTAAACGACATGGGAAAACACATACGGGAATTGATATCACCAAAGATCGGGGTCGAAAAATTATCGCGGCGGCCTCAGGAAAAGTAATTTTCGCTGGTCACAAAAATGGTTATGGCAAAACAATTATCATCGATCATGGTCAAGGAGTGAAAACACTCTACGCTCATAATCAAACCTTATATGTTAAAAAGAACACTTGGGTAAGGCAAGGAAAACAGATCGCGAAAATGGGTTCAACGGGCAATTCATCAGGAATACACCTGCATTTTGAGGTGATTGTCAACGGTAAACACCACAATCCGCTTAGATATTTACCGATACGCTAACCGGAGTCATGAAATGATCTTCTTGACCAGCACTGTCAAAGCGCACAAACACACCAGTTTAAGCAAATAACAGAGATTGATATGCAACGGCGGGGAATATTTCAGCAATTCGCACAATCTTAATTTAATCACACCAGGTGATCCGGGTTTTACGATTGTCTCCGATACGCGACCAAGATGGAAAATGATTGATTAGGTACCGGATAAGAATTCCCCGGATTGGTCGCCGATTTTGGTTAATTGAAATCGAATAGATTCGGCATGAGAGTTCATTACAATGCTGGCGATTTGGCGGATCGAAAAGAAGTCTTTTAAAGGGGTTTCCTCAAAATTACTCGGCATCAGTGAATTATATAACTGATAGTGTCGGACTATTGTAAATTTCTTGCTTTTTTGAGTTGTAATTATTTCAATTACTTGTTCGATAAGTATCATTGTAGGGGTATGATCCCCAATAAGAAAAGAATTGGAGATCGTGGTCTACTCAGAATTGAACGTTGCGGGGAGATGACACACAATGACACCTAAGGAGAGAATAGACGCTGCCATTAATCACAAACAACCGGATCGTGTTCCGGTGATTATCGGTGTAAGTAACGCGACTGGGATTAAGATGAAAACATTTCAGGCCATCAAACGAACGTTAGGGATAACATCCAAAGATGAGTATTTATATGATTGGCCGGAACTGGGCACGGCACTGCCTGATGAGGAGATGTTGAAAAAACTGAACTGTGATGTTCGTGGCGTATGGGACAGACTACCGGAGGAGGTGATGAAACGAAATAAAGAGCGAACTCCTCATGCCGATTATATCGATGATTGGGGAAGCGGAGCCAAAGAAATAGCTCCCGGAGAATGGTTCCCGGGGATTCATCCCCTGGCTGATGCCATAACGGTTAACGAAGTCGAAGAGTATCCGGGTTGGCCCGATATGAATGACCCCTACCGTGTATCCCATGTCAAAAAAGCTGTTGTCGCAATTAAAGAAAACAGCGATTGTGCTATAATGGCAACCCCCTGGTTGTTGTTTCCCTTTGAAAGGGCCTGTGCTATGCAGGGATTGGATAAATTTCTGTTAAATATGGCAATGTATCCCGACTTTGCGAATGCGTTGCTCACCAAGCATCTTGAGCTGTGTAAAACGCTTATGGGTCATTTTTTAAAGGAGCTTGGTGACAATGTGGATATTATCAAAATTGGTGACGACCTGGGGACACAAGAAAGTCTTATGATTTCACCTAATATGTATCGGAATTTGTTAAAGCCGATCCATGCGGAGTTTATAGCTCATATTAAAGTACACAGCAAAGCAAAAGTGCTATTTCATACTGATGGTGATGTGTTTGACTTGATAGAAGATTTTATTGAGATTGGTGTCGATATTTTAAATCCAATTCAAACGTCTGCCGGTAAAATGTCCAACCTTCCGGTATTAAAAGAAAAGTTTGGTGATCGATTGGTGTTTTGTGGTGGCGTCGATACACAAAAAATTCTTCCCGCAGGCACTCCTGATGATGTGCGGAAAGAAGTCAAACGGGTTAGTGAGATATTGGGAGAGGGCGGGGGGTATGTTCTTTCTGCGGTGCACACCATCATGAACGATGTACCACCAGAAAATGTACTGGCTATGGTTCGAGCGGTTGAAGACTAGATTGTTGGAGACTGGGAGGATCGCGGAAACGTGAATTGTCTCTGCTGACCCGGATATTATCGCAATTATGGGTGAATTTTCTTCCGGGTAGCATTGTAGCATTTCTCGTTGTCAATTGAAAAAGGGCACGGGTATATGGAGTTAGCTCGGCTGACTTATTTGCTGATCATCATAGAAAAAGTGTCATCTTTCAGCCCTCTGTTTGAAGGGATTTGTGGAAAAACTCAACAAACAAAGCTTTAACCGAATGAGATTGTTGTTAAATATCCTTTTGGTGATGGTCTGGCCAAGCGATACTAATTTCAATCTCATAATCGTATTTAATCCATGTAGAACCAAGGAGCATCGATGCCAAAAATCCCCAGTCAATTGAGTTATTTGATCGGAAGTTTGCCCTTCACAAATCCCCGGGACGCGCTTGCGTTATTGCGAGAATTCCCTCCGTCAATTTACTCACTGCCCCAATTGCCCCGGCGCTCTTTTAAAGAAGCCATGATTCCTCAAAGCAGTGAAGGATTCCCCGGAATTTCAGTTGATGAGGCCGGGAAAAAAATAGTAGTCAACAAAGGGGACGGGCTGCTTACCGAAATGGCCAGTTTTTATGAATCGATTGTTGCGGGAAGTTCGAAACCCTTTGCCATTAGTCAAGAATATGCCATGGGATATGATCTGGCTCTGCAAAATTTAAAAGGAGAAAAATCCCTTCAATTTATCAAAACACAGGTGACAGGCCCCTTCACATTTGGCTTGGGATTGAATGATAACGAAGGTAAAGCCGTATGGTTCGATGAGCAATACCGGGATATCGTACTAAAGGGAATCCCCGCCAAAGCCAACTGGTTTGTAGAACAATTGTCACAGTTTGCCGAACAAGTGGTGATATCGCTTGATGAACCCATCCTCTCGGCTTTGGGAACTCCTGCCTATTTGGGAATAAAAGATGAGGATGTGATCAACGGGTTAAATGAAGTCATTGACGCGGTGCGAGCCCAGGGGGCTTGGGTCGCTGTTCATTGTTGTGGAAACATGGATTGGGGACTACTGGCGCGAACCAATCTTGATATCATGTCTTTCGATGCGTATTTTTATGGGGAAAAAGTGGCACTTTATCCGGACGAGATTCAGCAATTCCTCACTCGGGGAGGAGTCTTGGCCTGGGGAATCGTTCCTACCAGCGACCAGGAAATCATTGCCAAAATCAACATCGAATCTTTAACCGAACGCGTGGCTGAATTACTTAAGCTGTTTTCCAACAAGGGAATTCCGGAAGATCTTCTCAAAGTACAAATGATTTTGACCCCTTCCTGCGGTATGGGGAATTTATCAGTGGAAGAAGCAAGGACTGCCGCGTCCCTGCTTTTTGAACTTTCAAATAAGGAAATTTGAAATCCATACCCTGATGTCATCCAAATCTGACATTCAGAAGCGGGCATCAAAAAAATATCGGGTGCCCTTAATGAACAACCGCGTGATGGACAAAGGCTTGCCCGCTCTGCATCGGCGTGGACAAAGCGTTGTCAACTCCCTGCATCCGTCGGCTCCCTAAAACAGAACGGAGCTCATACCATTCAATTTCTGTGAGTTATCTCATGGTGTTAAACTTTTGACAAAACGCCTCGAGTGGACTGACGAATAAAATCAATAAACGGGTCCAATACTCGGCTGTTCGTAATCTCTTTTTGTAACATCTCAATGGCTTTTTTGGAAACAAGACCCTTACAAAAATAAATATCAAAAATTTTTTGAATTAGAAATATTTCTTCGGGTGAAAAACTATTTCTTTCCAGTCCTACCCGATTTATCCCATATACTTTAGCTCTATGACCCGTACAAAGCATGTATGGGGGGACATCTTGATTTATCGCGCTGAGTCCTCCGATCATAGCGAAATCCCCAATTCTGCAAAACTGGTGCATAGCGGATAAACCTCCGGTCACGACATATGAACCAATTTGAGCATGCCCCCCTAAAGTGGTCGCGTTAGCCAACATACAATGATCTCCGAGACTGGTGTCATGGGCAAAATGCGCGTACACCATAATTTGATTATGGCTACCAATTTTAGTGATCCCCGTGCTACCCAATGTGCCGCGTTGAATGGAAACGTATTCACGAATTTCATTGGAGTCACCAATTTCAACCCTGGTTGGTTCATTACGGTGAGCTTTATCTTGAGCCGATAAACCAATCGAAACATATGGTCCGATGGTATTCTGATGTCCGATTGTGGTTTTCCCTTTGATAGTGACGTGGTTTTCGATAATGTTACCATCCCCAATCAACACTTCCGAACCGATAATCGTATACGGCCCGACAGAAACACCGGTTCCGATTTGTGCTTTGGGATCAATAATCGCAGTTGGATGAATATTTGTGTCGCTCGTCAACATTTTTTCCTTTTTTATCCTCTACTGCCAAAATGGCTTTTTAATCTCTATTGACTTGGGGCAAAATCTTATTAGCAATGAAAAATACTCGAGAAATGAAGCGATGGAAAAGTCGAATATATAAATTATACTGATTATGTACAACTCGTAGCCCTTTTTCTTTGATCGCCCCTGCCATTCCCACGAAAGTGGGAATCTAACAATAAAAATCTAAGAAACCAAATGATTTTCCGGATCCCCGCATCCGCGGGGATGAAAGGCATTATTGGCAAATTTAGGATGTTAAT
>CAZJUM010000004.1:0-33960 GCA_964549175.1 uncultured Pseudomonadota bacterium
ACCCCTGACCGCCGCTGAAAAATAAAAATAGATTCTAAGCACATACAGAACAAAAGAATCCGCTTTTAAAGCCCACGGTGGCTTCATAATGGCGTAGCCTTGCGGAGTCTCAATGTAAAATCATACAGACGCCATAGCTCTTCGAGACTATGGAGCCACCAGAGAGAAATTAGCTGAACAGTTACGAGTTATTTTCATTTAACGAAACATCCGTTTTTTGAACGATTGTGGCAAAACAACCCGAAAAAGCAATGGTAAATTGCTTTTTCACTAATCTAAAAGCCTTTTGGCAGAGTCCTAATCTATTATGGTTATATAGAAATATCAGTTAATTACGCCTTTTTTTGGAAAACTTGATAGAAGTCCATGATAGCAACTCCATTCTCAACCAATATTCTAAAACCTCATCAATGATTCAATTGAATAAAAACAGAAAACACCATTGACAACGAGCTCAACATGGTTAATACACCCCCCCCCCAAAAAAACGATAGCGGAAGTCGAGGCAAGGTCTTGTTTTCCGAGCCAAATTATATCTTGGATGCTACAGGCAAGGTATCGCTGTTTTTCGAGCAGAATCGCCAATTTGCCGACAAAGCCGGAATATCTCAGCGAGGCTTTGTGGGAACAAAGACAGATCGAGCAGGAAACTATTAGGGAAAAGCACGTGACTTTATAGCCCAAGTGTGGTCAGATCTTGAGGAAAAACTGATTCGGGTCGCGGGTCATTTCCTCCAATTGGAAATCACCAATAATCCTATTATTTGCTTTTAAATTCAACCAGATATGTTCATCAGCTTGTCAATGCCAACATTTTTTTATAGATTCTCTTATTAGCGATTTTCACACATCAATCACGACCAGGAATCAAAACAGTCAGTAGTTTACCAATTGAAAACACCAAAATTTGAGATCTTGCCCAAACACGTTGGCATCATAATGGACGGAAACGGACGGTGGGCAAAACGGAAAAAACTTCCAAGAATTTACGGACACAAAAACGCGATCCATGCGGTTCATGAAATCGTCGAAACAGCAGCGAAATTGGGAATTGATGTATTAACACTCTATGCTTTTTCAACTGAAAATTGGGGAAGGCCTGAAAAAGAAGTTAGTTTTTTAATGAAACTATTTGAAGAGTTTCTAAAAAAAGAATTAAGCACACTAAGCGAAAACAACATTCGGTTTCAACTACTTGGCAATCAAGATCGTCTTCCGGGGTTTCTGGATGAACCGTTGGAAAAGGCGTACCAAAAGACGTCAAACAACACAGGAACGCGGCTTTGTTTGGCTGTTGATTATGGGTCACGCGATGAAATAGTTCAAGCGTGTCGCCAAATTGCGGTTAAAGTGGCCAAAGGAGAACTGAAAGACAGCGATATCAACGAAGCATTGGTGTCAGATCATCTCTTTACACAATCGCTCGATGATCCGGATTTGATTATCAGGTCTTCCGGAGAACTGCGATTGTCAAATTTTATGCTTTGGCAAGCCGCTTATTCGGAATTTTTTTTCACAAGCACTCTCTGGCCCGATTTCAGAAAAATTGATTTCTATGAGGCATTGGAAGAATTTTCAAAGAGAAAGAGGAGAAAGGGCAAAGTCGGTGATGACGAATGAGTTATTACTGAGAGTCATTTCAGCGCTGTTATTGGCCGGATTTAGCTTTTGGTGGATCTACAAAGCATCTGAGCTTGTCTTTTTGCTGATCACCTTTGCCCTCTCTATTACTGCGACCTTCGAGTATGCGAGAGCCATTGAGAAAAAAGGAATTCCATCGCACCGATGGGCCTTAATGGCTTGCACGGTAATACTTTTCGGGTCAATTTGGCTCCACCGTAATGATTTCGGATTTTTGGCCCTTTTGGGTCTGGGGCTTGTATTCTTACTGATGATAGGGTCATCGCTAACCAATCGTGATCAGCAGCGTAGTTTGATAACGTGGTATCTATTTCCCCTTGTTTGGATTTCTCTGCCGATCAGCTCAATGTTCTATTTCCGTTTCACATTGACGAATTCTGTCGCCCCGCCGTTGATCATATTATTACTGATGATTGTGGCCTTCAATGACATATTTGCTTACTTCGGCGGGAAAAAATTTGGACGCCATCCATTGGCTCCGGTGATCAGCCCCAAGAAAACAGTCGAAGGTGCCCTTTTCGGCGTGTTGGGAGGTCTGATTGGGGGCTGTTTAAGCCCTTATTTATCAGATGTGTTAGCGGCTGTTTTCAGCATTGATAAAGCCAATCAATCTGTAATCGACTTGTTAACGAGCTGGAAGATCGCACTGGTTGTTATTATTGTTGTTCCGATTTCTCAGTTTGGCGATTTGGTTGAATCAAAATTCAAACGTTATTGTGGTGTCAAAGATTCCAGTAATCTTATTCCGGGCCATGGAGGTTTACTGGATCGTTGTGATGCTTTTCTATTTGCCATACCGGCGTTTTATATTGCTTTGCTGGTCATTGGTTTGCGGTCGATTATCTAGTCATCCGTCAGCACCAGTAAGCGCTTTTTAAAACCATAGTCATGAATAGTCGTCGTCAAGAGGGTATCGTCATTCTCGGTTCAACGGGTTCCATTGGCACCAGCACTTTGGAAGTTATCCGGCATAATCGGGAGCGATTTCGTGTCATCGGCTTGACCTGCGCGTCGAATATCTCATTGATGGCGGAACAAATCACTGAATTCAACCCGGAGATCGTATCGGTCAAAAGTGGCCAAGCTGAATCCTTACGATCTCTGTTGAAAAACAAAGCCCAAGCACTTACGATTTTGGAAGGCGCTGAAGGTAATCGCGAGGTTGCCGCCAACTCAAAGGCTGACAAATTAGTCGCCGCTATTGCTGGAGCAGCCGGTATGGAGGCGGTAATGGCTGGTATTGATACGGGAAAAACAATCGCTCTAGCTAACAAAGAAGCACTGGTGTTGACCGGTGAGATCATGATAGAAGCCGCTCACTCTCACCAAGTTCAATTACTCCCCGTAGACAGCGAGCACAATGCGATTTTCCAATCACTTCAAGGTAATCACCGACGCCAAGTTGCCAATATTACTTTAACTGGTTCGGGAGGGCCGTTTCGATCCAAACCCTTCAATGACTTTAAAACGATTCGCGTAAACGAGGCACTTAACCACCCTATTTGGGATATGGGACCCAAAGTCACCATTGATTCGGCAACCATGATGAACAAAGCCCTTGAAATCATAGAAGCCCGATGGTTATTTGATCTGAATCCAAATCAAATTAAAGTTCTGGTTCATCCTCAATCGATTGTCCACTCAATGGTCACGTACAGCGACGGGTCAACCATCGCGCAAATGGGAGTGCCGGATATGAAAATACCAATCGCTTATACTTTGGGATATCCTGAGCGAATCCCTTCGGGTAGTGCTTTTCTTGACTTGGAACATTATGGGCCGCTGACATTTGAAGCACCGGATCTAAACAAATTTCCGACCATTCAACTGGCCTATGATGTACTTGAGCTTGGTGGTGGTGCTCCGGCAGCATTAAACGGAGCCAATGAAGCACTGGTTGGTCTCTTCTTAAAGGAACAGGTATCATTTGTCGATATTTTGACAACTTTGCAAAAAACAGTATCAAAAATTGAGCAATCCCAACACGACGGCCCCTGGAAGCAACAATATCCCTACCTTTATCAAATCGACAGGGTGCAAGATGCGATAAAGGCTGATCGTTGGGGCCGTGATTTTATCAAAACATTAATTAACCGCAAAACCAATTAATATGCTCTTGGCAAGCTCTATTCCGGGGCTAGGTCTTTGCATTTTCAATTTAGTTGATGACTACCGTTATCGCATTTATTATTGTTCTCGGATTTCTGGTTTTCGTTCATGAATTAGGACATTTTGGGGCAGCCAAGATGGTCGGTGTGGAGGTAAAAGAGTTCTCCATCGGATTCCCTCCTAAAATAACATCCAAAGTATTCAGGGGTACCGAGTACATTATTTCCTGGATTCCCTTGGGTGGTTATGTTCGATTAAAGGGTCAAAATATCGATGATGAAAACCCTGACGAAGAAGACAATTATGCCGCCAAATCCTTTTCACAGCGATTTTTTATTTTGATCGCGGGTGCCATAATGAATTTGTTGGTTGCCCTGATATTGGCGCCATTGGTACTATATATTGGCCAAGATGTTCCTGTTTTTTACTTTGATCCTCCTATAATTAATTCAGTCGCGGCCGACAGTAATGCCCGGTTAGCGGGGTTTAAGGGTCAAGATCGGATTGTGGCGGTAAACGGACAAGCGGTGAACAATTGGCAGGAAACCTATAAAGCGTTGGGCGCGATCCAAAGTAAATCAATCCAATTAATTATCCTGAGAGAAGAACAACGGATCACGATATCATTTGGAAAAGAATTACTGGGCGGTAAGGGTGGATTTGGTTGGTCGATTCATATTAAGCCGGTGATTGGCAGTGTGGTTTCGGGGTCCCCGGCGGACAAGGCAGGTTTGCGATCAGATGACTATATCGTTCAAATCAATCAATTTAAAATTACGGATTGGACTGAAATTACCTCGGCGATTTCAAAGAGTAACGGACAGGAAGTCGTCATAGAGTATATCAGAGACGGTCAAAAACAGTCGGCAGCCTTGATACCCTATCGTAATAGTCAGGATAATCGTTGGATCATCGGTGTTGGCAGCAAAACGGTAAAAGTTTCCGAAGGATTTACCGATTCAATCGTCAACGGTGTTGGCTGGGTAGGACAACTAACAAAATCAACCCTTGGATTTTTATACAAACTAATTACAGGTGGAACCAGCAGCAAATCAATCGGGGGGCCCATCATGATTGCTCAGATGGTCGGTCAGGCTGCTGAGAGGGGCATTTCGGAATTGTTACAACTTGTCGGATTTATTAGTTTGCAATTGTGCGTTTTTAATTTACTTCCGATTCCGGCACTCGATGGTGGTCATATATTTTTTCTGATTATCGAAAAAATCAAAGGAAGTACACTCTCCAAAGGATTTCGACTGGGTGCGCAAAAAATAGGATTTATTATTTTGATGGCTCTGATTACACTCGTGCTCATACAAGACGGATTTCGGGTATTCACCAACATATAACCATAAAAATCGGACAATACCTTCAAAGCTATTATCTGCCAAACAACCATAGAAAATAACTTACAAGCTACTATGATTCATTGTTGTTTGAATTAACTCATTTAATTTTTTCAATGAAACATCATAATATTTTAATTTATGGCACTGGTGCCGTCGGTATATACTTTGGCGGTATGCTTTACAAGGTAGGATTTAACACCGTTTTTGTGGATCTTCCGGGCAAAGTTGAGGCATTTAGTGAAAAAGGACTCATCGTCCGATCAAGAACGGATTCGGAATATCAATACACGCCGCAGATCGTTTCCAGTTTGGACGGACTACCTGAACAAGATTTAATATTGATCAGTGTTAAAGCCTATCACACCTACGAAATTGCCCTCAAATTATTACCCGTAATCAAACCATCCACCATTCTCTTATCGCTTCAGAATGGATTGGAAAATGAAGAGATTCTTTCCCAGATACTCGGAAAAAGTTTGATTATGGGAGCTGTTCCTTATTTCAATGGCTTATTGCAGGACGAAAATTGTGTGATGCAAAGCGGCCCGACCCAATTGATTTATGGCGAGATGGATCATCAACAGTCAGCACGAGAAGAATGGGTTTCCCGGATATTATCTCATGCGGACATCAATCATACGATATCCCGCGCAATTAAAATAGAACTTTGGAAAAATTTTATTTGGAATAATGCCTTCAACACCATCAGTGCGTTAACCAACACGACCTTTGGTCAGATTTTGGCACAAAACGAAGTGTTATCAACCGTTCGTCAGATGATGCGAGAATCCCAACAAGTCGCGGTAGCGGAGGGATATGAGATATCAAATCAACACATCGACGAATTGATTAATCTCAGCAGTCAATATGCCAACTTAACCTCCACCATGTGTATGGATTTAAGCTTAGGGCACATGCCTGAATTGGAAGCCTTGGTTGGCGTGTTGCTTCAAAAGGCTACTAATCACGGAATTACCGCGCCAGTCAACCAAACCATCTATAATTTATTAAAATTAACCTTAAGTAAAAACGATATTCAACTTGATCGTAACTAAACCAATATATAAGACTTAAGCACCATGGCCTGGGATAAATACCAAACTTATTTCGAAGATCTGCCCGATGAGTTTTTAATTAAATTGTTTGCGGATTGCGAATTCCCCTGGTCCCCGATTGGCAGATTGCACGGAGCCATTGTCGATTTTATTACAGATAAAACCAGCAAAAACGAGTGCAAGGCAAAGCGTAAACTGCTTTACAATAAAGAGGGGAGTTTCCTGGAAGGATCATACCACATTCTTGAGTCAGAAATACTCAAAGATGACATTATCGACACGGAACTCAAGATATTCATCGGTGCCGGAACCTTGCTGGAGGCAGGTGCCACCATCAAACAAAACACGATTATTTCGAATCACTGCGAAGTAAGGCAGGGGGCTTACCTGCGTGGCAACACCTATGTTGGGGCACATTCTGTGGTTGGACATACCACAGAAATGAAAAACAGCATTTTCATACAACATGTTGAAGCCGGTCATTTCGCGTATATTGGGGACAGTATTGTCGGATCATATGTCAATCTTGGTGCCGGAACCAAAATCTCCAACTTACAGTTTCGTAGCTATGAAGCGAAGAAAAAGAATCTATTTTCGGAAATTCCCTTTTTTCATAACCAACAAACAATTCAAACCGGTTTATCAAAATTTGGTGCGATAATAGGGGACGGATGTGAGACCGGTTGTAACTCTGTATTGTGCCCGTTTGTGCTATTAGGACCGGAATGCTGGATCATGCCAAATTATTGTGTGGTAAAAGGCGTCTATAAACGGAGAACCCTGTTCCGGTAAAACCGTGTCCGTGAGAAGGGTTTTCAGTACCATATTGATTAACTTTTCTGCCTGAAATATGTTGGGTTATTTGAGGTCAATGGGATTAGACTGAGTCATTAGATCTTAAATCGCTTCTCCATCGATTAATGATCTTATTGAAATAAGCGCGATTCCCATTGAAGGTTTTTAGAGCCTCGGCAATCGCTTCCTTAGGATCATCAAAATCTGAGATAGCTAAGGTTCCGCTTAGAATGGTCAATATGCCTTCCTCGCTTGATAGCAGTTTTTGTAATGATTTTTCAATGTCGCGCGGAGATATTTTTTGAGGCATTTTTATAAAGTGGGAAATAATTTAGGCAAGAGTATTGAGTATCACAATCCTGAAATCACGACTCTAACGATCAAATAGCATTATTTTCATACTATTGCCAGCAATCACAAGCAACTTTCGATTGAAAACGGGTCATATTATTAGCGAGTTAAACGAGCGATTTCCATCCACATTATATTTGATTAAATCATATGAGTTATTCCGTTTTGGTGCTTAATTCCATTTTAGCCGTCATCTCAATCGGACTATTGTGGAAAGGTTCAGGTTGGTTGGTAGAATCATCATCACGCCTGGCTCACGCCTGGGGTGTTTCCGATTTGGTTATCGGACTCACTATTGTTGCCATTGGCACATCCGCCCCTGAGTTTGCGGTAGCTATTAGCGCGGTTCTTACTGGTAAAGCGGATATACCCGTCAGTACTGTGATTGGCTCCAATATTTTTAACTTGGGATTTATATTGGGAGGAACGGCCTGCTTTTACGCAATCGCGACAACGCCGAAGCTTGTGTATCGAGATGGTGTGTTTTTAATAATTGCCACCCTGCTTCTCAGTTTTTTCCTGTTTGACTTTCACATTCCCGGGGATAAAATGGTTTTATCCCGCTTTGAAGGAGTCATCCTTTTTACGATTCTTCTGTGTTACCTTATTTTCCTGTTTGTGAAAAAAGAGGATATGGGAGAAGAAATCGATCATGGCAAACTCCGTTGGATGGATTTCATCCTCTTATTCCTTGGTATCGCGGGTGTAGCCGGTGGTGGGCATTTACTGGTTGAGTCAGCCGCTACAATCTCCAGAGAATTCAATGTGTCCGATTGGGTAGTCGGTGTTACGATCGTTGCGGCGGGTACTTCTACCCCCGAATTGGCAACCTCAATTATGGCATTGGTCAAAGGCAAACACGGAATGGCCATTGGCAACCTGGTTGGCAGTGACTTATTCAACCTGCTGGGAGTTCTCGGATTGGCGGGAATTTTAAAACAACCCTTAGCCGTTTCACCCGAAGCCCGGGGCAGCTTGGTTATGCTGGTAGCCATGGTCATTTTGGTGGCGATATTTATGCGGACAGATTGGCGCGTAAGTCGTGTACAGGGATTTCTTCTGGTGTCAATCAACCTGATGCGCTGGATATATGATATTCTCGGCAAAAATGCCTATATATAAATCTAAATTTTTCAATAATCAATTTCCTCAATAAACAACACTATCCCCAATACATTCTATGCCTTTTTCGCTTGACTCTGCGTTGACACGGCCCAAACCTCGTCCTTGGATTAAACGGCACCCTGTTTTATTTCCTCTGATTCTCTTTGTTCTCTTGTCCCTCGGGTATTTTAGTATTCAAACATCCACCCAGGATCCGGCATTCGGAATTATTCCCGTTAAGGGAGTTATTTTAGAATCAGAGCCTGTTGTCCGTAAACTCAGATCTTTAGAAGATGATCCTCAGATTAAAGGCATCATAGTTCATATCAACAGTCCCGGCGGTGCTGTTGCGGCCTCTCAAGAAATTTTTACCGAATTGTTAAGGATCCGCAAAAAAATACCGGTGTATTCTTCCATCGCTTCGGTAGCTGCCTCAGGAGGATACTATGTTGCCATAGGCACTCAAAAAATATACGCCAATCCCGGATCACTCACAGGGAGTATCGGCGTTATTATGCAAACTTATAATGTGAAACAATTATTGGATAAGGTCGGGGTGTACACTGAGACGATCAAATCCGGTAAAAATAAAGATGTCGGATCAGTATTCAGAGAAATGAGACCCGAAGAGAGGCTATTACTGGAAGGAGTTATCAACGACACCCATCAGCAATTCGTTCAAGCCACAGCGGACAATCGCCCTCTTGATGTTAGCGAAGTCAAATCATTGGCGGACGGATCTGTATTTACCGGACAGCAAGCTCATAAAAACGGATTAGTCGATGGTTTATTAAGCTTCCGAGAAACAATCAACCAGCTAAAAAACGATATTGGATTGAAGGGAGAAGTACAATTAATCTATCCGGAAGATGAAAAGACCTTGCTTACTGAAATACTGGATTCAGTAAAATCTCTTTTGACGATTAAAAAAGAAGCCACGCTTTCCGGTTTATTATACCTGAATCGTTTTTTGTAGCTGGTCATCCGCTAGCTTTCAAAGTCAATCAAAAGCTACAGCGTCCCGTTCCGAACCCCCTCACTCAATATCGCCAGCGCGAGTGGAATTGTTTAAAACGGAAAACCTGAATTCAGTAACCGGCTAAAGCTGTTGCGGGTGTTCCGAAAGTTATTTATTCCACCGCTTAAATATCAACCACTCGCGAAAAAGATGTATATCGACGAAGCTAAGGCACTATGGGTCTAATCAAAATAAAGCATATCCTGTAGCGCATTCATCCCTGTATAAATTCGCCTATCTCTGCTTCAAAAAAAGCCACAACTTTATCTAGTTCCGCACTATCTTGGTGTTCAATCACCAATTTCACAATACATCCTTGCTTAATAAAACATGGATATGATCCGATTTTGACCCCCGGATATCGGTCAATCGCGGTGTGCAGTACCGAAGCGATGATCCCCTCTTCTGTTAACAAATTGATCTCTCGCACTGGTATTTTGATTCCCTGGAATTGATCTTTAACGGACAAAAAAAGAACCTTTAGAAATTCAGGAACTCCGGGAAGAATAATAATATTGCGAAATTGAACCACTGGAAATCGCGGTTTTTGGGTACAAACCAATTCTGTTCCTTCAGGCACCTTGGCCATTTTTAAATGCTCTGGTCGAAAACGATCTCCATACGCGGTTATAATGGTTTTTTCCAAATTGGGTGATGATACGATCTGTGTTTTAAATGCCTTTCCAATTCCTTCCATCGTGATATCATCATGCGTCGGACCAATCCCACCGGCCGTAAACATCCAGGTAACTTTCGCGGAGTATTCTTTCACCACCTCAGCAATTACCTCAACATCATCCGGAATAGTCAAACAATAGCGAACCTCTACGCCCTGATCGGACAGTTCTTTGATTAGAAAAGGTGAGTTTTGATCCCTGATACGTCCGGCAAGGATTTCATCCCCAATGATGATGATCGCGGCGGATATTTGAGCGTCAGCCATAGTTCGTTATACGGGATATTGAAATTCGACTCACAATGCCAGAATCAGTTAGCTGTTCTCTGATTATTGACCGAATGTGTAATTATTTGTGGGAGTGATTCAAATTTGTTGTTCTTAGCTTTTCGCCGATATACGACATTTTAGTTACTATATACAAATTAAGGATCAATGTCGATGCCTTGTTCGATGGCTCACACTCTTTTTTCAGGGGCCTTATAAAAGCAATCTCTCTATTCAACCATAAATATTGATATTGCTTATTTTCAGAAATCGTGTTTTTTATAAAAAAGCATAGTGATCAAAAAAACGCGACCGCACGGCAATCAATTCGGAGTCAGGTATTTTACACTGAGTATCATTCTACCACTTATTTTTTACCAACCCATCAGATAAGAACATTATCGTGGAAACTATCGTTCAAAAATATGGAGGAACAAGTATTGGTCGCCCCGAACGGATGATCAATGTCGCCAAAATCGTACAAAAAACAATAGCCCAAGAAAAGAGGGTTATCGTCGTATTATCAGCCATGAGTGGCGGTGTCAAAATAGAGGGAACCACCAGCAACCTGTTAAAAGCCGCTCAGGCCGCGATTGACGGTGGAAGCTATTATAAAATAGTTGATTTACTGGAAGGCAATCATCTGGACGCTGTTGAAAAAACCATTAGTGATAAAAAAATCAAAGCCCAGCTCACCGATGAGATCAAAAGTGAATTACATAAACTAAAGTCTTTTCTCGATGCTATTCAGGTCATCGGCGAAATTTCGTCACGCTCAATGGACGTTATTGTCGGTACGGGTGAAAAGCTTTCGGCTCGTATTTTTACCGATGTGCTTAATGATCGAGGTATTGATGCCGAATACTATAATTTGGACAATGTTGTTCAGGAAGAGTTTCGAGAAGTCAATCAAGAATTTTGCTGTTACCTCCAAAAACAACTCCGGGCACTGTTATTGAAATCAGGAGCAAAAGTTCCCGTCGTTACCGGATTTTTTGGATTTGTTCCCAGAGGAATTCTGAGAAGTATTGGTCGAGGTTATACCGATTTTACCGCTGCTTTAATCGCAACCAGCACCCTAGCCGCGGAACTGCAAATCTGGAAAGAAGTTGACGGAATCTTCACCGCTGACCCCAAAAAGGTTGACGGTGCATCGGTATTATCAAGTATTACTCCGGAGGAAGCATTGGAATTAACACATTACGGTTCCGAAGTCATTCATCCGCTTACTATGGAGCAGGTCGCGAATGCCAATATCCCCATACGCATCAAAAATACTTTTGACCCTGATATTCCGGGTACCATTATCGACCCCGGTGGTTCGGATCGCACGCGCAAGGGGGCAACTGCCGTCACGGTGAAACGTGGCTTGACACTGGTCAATGTCCAATCCAATCGAATGCTCATGCCTTATAGTTTTATGAGCCGGGTGTTTTCAGTTTTTGCCAAGCATGAATTGATTATTGATTTAACCTCAATCTCCGAAGTTAATATATCGCTCACCCTGGAGGAAGATGACAAACTAAAACTTGCCATTCCGGAACTGGAAAAACTGGGTAAGATAAGCGTGCGCGAAGATATGGCTATTATTAGTTTGATTGGAGTCGGAATGCGACATTTTGTCGGTATCGCAAGTGAGATGTTTACACGCCTCGCCGAGCACGGAATCAACATCGAAGCGATTTCACAGGGATCTTCTGAAATCAATATATCCTGTGTGATTTCCGATCAACAGAGTGACAAAGCACTAAGGGCGGTTCACGAAATGTTGGTGGAGTAAGCTAGTCGTGACAAAAACCAAAGTAAATCAACTTTTCAGGATTCTGGCTCAGCATATCCCGAAACCGGTATCTGAATTAAGATATGATAACCATTACCAGTTACTGGTAGCAGTCATTCTCAGTGCGCAATGCACGGACGTGGCGGTGAATAAGGCCACGGAGCCACTTTTTAAGGCCGCGCCGACACCGGAAAAAATTCTGTCTCTCGGTGAAACCAAGTTAAAAAAATACATCCGATCACTTGGGTTGTTTAATAATAAAGCCAAGAGTATTATTCAAACCTCAAAATTGCTTATCGAAAAGCATCAATCCGCGGTTCCGAATGATCGAAGAGCTTTGGAAAAGTTGCCGGGAGTCGGTCGGAAAACGGCTGGAGTGGTCTTAAATGTGGCATTTGGTGAAAGTGAAATCCCTGTTGATACACATGTCTTTCGCGTGGCCAATCGTATAGGATTGGTCAGTACCAGGACTGCATTCAAAACCGAAGACCATTTGAAAAAAATAATCCCGACATGGGTAGGCAAAGACGCTCATCATTTGCTCATCCTCCACGGACGTTATACCTGCAAAGCCAGAACCCCCAATTGCGATAACTGCCCGATTTGCCAGCTATGCCAATACTCAGATAAAAATTTAAGTGCCAAAAACTAATACTCCTTGAACTCAGAAACGAAATGCCACCGTCAGTAGCGGGAAGACGGTAGTTTCGTAGATCTTAGTGCCGGACTGAGCGGAATCGCCATAAACATCTTCCTGATCCTCATGAAATTCTGCGTTGTTCAAGATCGCATACGCAACCAGAATATCCCACCACGTGTGTATTGCAATGGCTGTGGTTAAATCAAATTCTTCCAGAGAGGGGTGATAGACGTATCCTTCGTAAACACCGAATATAAATGCTTGCACCGCATTAGCGGTAAATCCGGCCCCCGTGTGAGCTGCCGCGAACACAAGTGATGCCGCAAAAATTGAAGCATGTCGGCTATCAGCTGCCGACATTCCCCAGGAATCCTTCATCACTTCAAAAAAATAAGCCTGGATCGTCCCCCTGAAGAACATTTCCTCACCAACACCCACCATATAATATTTTGGAAGTGAGTCGCGTTTCAAATCACCTTCAGTCAGGCCACGTTCCAAATAATAATTAACTTCATAGTAATCTGAAAAATAGTGATAGTTAGCGATAACCAGCAGCATGGGCAGCCAAAACATCCAATTGTCATAATAATGCCCAAACTCCAATGGAGCAGCCATTAGCTCATATGTTTTTGTATTGGGCTCACATCCGTTTTGGTAAAGGTCTCCCCAGGTTGTAAACAACAGACTGGTATCCAAGGAGGCATAATAATTGGCATTCCAGGTATCCTGGTTTAGATAGATTCGAGTTTCCTCTTTACCACTAGCCGCATCGGTTGATTTATAAATCTTATCGGGGTCTTCCTCGTAATCATCCGATTCAGCTGCATCAAAATACTTATCCGCCATATACCACCGACTTCCTCCCAACAACAACGCTTTATCAACCTGTCCGGTCAACGCGTATCCCAGCCCAGGAACAAATGTTTCCGCAACTCCGGCACGAAAACATCCCCAGAAAGAAACAGCGTAACCATTTGAGTAGAATAAGAGGCTTATTGAAAAAATGAGCAGATGGGATTTTAGTCGAATATGAAGATAATTGTTTTTCATAGGAAAGCGAAAATAAAATCACCGCTTGTCGAACTCAATAGCTTGATTCAACATCACGATTGAGAATGCTATCTTTTAATAATTGACTCAGTGTTTTTCCGGGCTTTTTTTCCGGTTATCTACAAAACCCATCCCTTTTTAGAAGCCTTCCAGGTAGCGGAGGCGTATGGGTCAAATGTGAATATAGGTCTTGATAATATGCTTTCGAGATCAAAACATCTGTTAATTCGGTACCGGAATTCTGCGAGGCACTTTTTAGCACAGCTGCTTCGGTAAGCTCCTGTAGTAGCGCTTTTATTAGCAAAAATCTAGCAACATAAAGTGATTGGAATTGTTTAACCCCAGTAAACTCAAGGAAAGAACCAGGGAACTTTGGGGATCATTTTGAAATGAGCGCACAGGAAGCTTTTCGATTCACCCTTGCTCCTTATTGAATACCTGACAATACGAGAAAGGGATAAGCTAATGTGTGAACGACAGATCAGTTCGCGAGCGTTTTGCAGGGTTTAATTCCCCATATTTCATCGGCGTATTGTTTAATGACTCGATCGGAAGAAAACTTACCCATTCTGGCAACATTTAAAACTGCCATTTTTGCCCAAAGATCACTATCGCGATAAGCATTTGAAACCTTTTCCTGACATTCGACATAAGCACGATAATCCGCCAGATGAAAATAGTAATCTCCATCGTAGACCAGGCTATTAAAGATTGGCCGAAACAATGCTTGAGAATCCGGCGAATAATACCCATCTCGGATTTGGTTAAGTACCACTCGAAGTTCTTCATCCTTTCGATAATAATCTTGAGGATTGTACCCACCAGCACGTAGCTCCTGAAGTTCCAATTCGGTTTTTCCAAAAATGAATATATTGTTGCTCTTCACTTCCTCAAGAATCTCAATATTTGCACCATCCCGTGTACCAATGGTTAGTGCCCCATTCAACGCGAATTTCATATTTCCGGTACCGGAGGCTTCCATACCGGCTGTTGAGATTTGCTCGGAAAGATCAGAACCGGGAAATATCTTTTCAGCTAATGAGACTCCGTAATTCGGCAAAAATACGACTTTAAGCAGTTTTTGAACTGACTTGTCACGGTTAATCAAATGACCAATCAAATTGATCAAATGAATAGTTTCCTTGGCACGTTGATACCCCGGCGCCGCTTTTCCGGCGAAAATAATCGTTCTTGGTATGATGTCATTAATCGTTCCGGCCTTTATACGATTGTAAAGTGTTATAATATGCAGAACATTTAACAACTGGCGTTTGTATTCATGAATACGTTTAACTTGAACATCAAATAAAGAGTCGACGTTCACCTCAATATGGCATTCCTTTTTGATTATTTCCGCCAATACTTGTTTATTGGCTCGTTTAACCTCTTTCCATGATTCAAGAAATTTTTTATCTTTAGCCAGCGGTTCCAGTTTTTTTAATTGATTCAAATTTTTAACCCATTTATCACCGATATGATCATTAATCAATTCTGATAAGCCGGAGTTGCATTTTCTCAACCATCGACGCGGAGTAATTCCGTTGGTCTTGTTATTAAATCTATCCGGATATAGTTCATAAAAATCTTTAAAAATTCCTGTTTTAAGTAAATCCGAATGCATTCGGGCCACACCATTCACAGAGAAACTTCCGATGATTGCCAAGTTGGCCATTCTTACGAATTGTTCATCTCCTTCCTGAATAATCGACAATTTTGCGCGTTTCCCGAATTCCCCCGGAAAGGCAATACTTACAGTATCTAAAAACCGATGATTGATTTCATAGATAATTTCAAGGTGCCGTGGCAGAACTTTTTGAAACAGAGTTACCGGCCATTTTTCCAGTGCTTCGGGTAGAACCGTGTGGTTTGTATAGGCAAATGTTCGCGTTGTTATATCCCATGCCTCATCCCAACCCATTAAATGAATATCGAGCAGAATCCTCATCAATTCAGGAATCGCCACCGACGGATGAGTATCATTCAATTGGATACATACTTTTTCCGGTAATTCCCTGATGGTGTTTTTACATCGATCCAAACGATATAAAATATCTTGTAAAGATGCCGCGACCATAAAGTATTGCTGCTTGAGCCGCAATTCTTTCCCGGAATAGTTATTATCGTTGGGATACAGAACTTTTGAAATCACTTCAGATTGGTGCTTGTCGATAATCGCGCCAATATAGTCACCGGCATTGAACGTTTGCAGATTAAATTCCCGAGATGACTTGGACGACCATAGTTTTAATGAGATGACATTATCTGTGCTATATCCGGGTACCGGTACGTCATAGGGCATCGCCATGACCGTGTCGGTATTGACCCATCTATTTCTTAATATGCCATTCTGATCACGATAACTACTGGTATTGCCATAAAAATGCACGATTTGAATTCCCTGTGCCCTGGGATACTCCCAAGGATTTCCATACCGCAACCAATTGTCAGGCATTTCCAGTTGTTGATGGTTTTCAATATATTGTCGAAACATTCCATATTCATATCGAATTCCGAACCCGTATGCGGGGAGTTCAAGTGTTGCCATGGAATCCAGAAAACAAGCGGCCAAACGCCCTAATCCGCCATTTCCCAGTCCGGCATCCCATTCAACTTCTTCCAGCTCTTCCATTGAATATCCCAATTCGCTTAACGACTCTTTGATCAAGTCTGTAATTTCTAAATTTATCATGGCGTTTCCCAAAGTTCTTCCCATTAAATACTCCAGCGAGAAATAGTATATTCGCTTGGGATTTTTTTTGTAAAATGTGTCCTGGGTTTTGAGCCATTTTTCGATGATCTTATCTTTTACGGTATGCGCGAGAGCTTTGTATTTATCTAATTGGCTTGACATTTTGATATCATGCGCGACCGTTTTTTTCATATGCTCTTGCAAGGTATTCGTGAATAGCTTGATTTTATCTTGAGTGTTTTTGTTGGATTCCGTCTTCTTTTTCATATGTATTTATTGCTTTGTATATTGGCCAATCGATTGATCGTTCCGGTAGAAAGAAAGGAACGTGATACACTATAATATACCGCGATTTTACAGCGCGTAAATTATCCATGCCCATTCCCTCAGAAGGCTAAAGGCAAGATTTTTGCCCGACTGGTAGAACGAGTTCATGGCTCCCCGTTTTTAACAGGACAGTTTATATCCCCACTAACACATTTTTGTAAAGCATATCAATTACAAGGGATGAACAAATTTAACCCTCCCGAATTATGGTAAACTTGGCAAAAATGAATATCATTGCCATTTAAATCGCTTGTATGCGGTCTGTTGGCGATATGAGAAAAAATCAACCTGATTATATACTATTAACATCCTGATTTGCCAATAATGCCTGTCATCCCGCGAATGCGGGGATCCGGGAAACCGTTGGGAGCATTAGCATTATATTGTTAGATTCCTACTTTCACGGGAATGACAAGGGGTGATCAAAGAAAAGAGGCTGCGAGCCGAAAAACCAGAATTGTTACAGATCGGGTTAGCATTAAGAACATCGTTGCCTTTTTGAAAGTTCTTTTACCGTTTTGATCATAAACCGGACTCGGTCAGGATTTACATCCTTATCGATGCCATGCCCCAAGTTGAAGATATGTCCTGATTCAGTGCCATATTTAGACAGGACTGCCTTCACTTTGTTTTTGATCACCTGGTCACTACAAAATAACACATTCGGATCCAAATTTCCTTGAAGTGCGACTCGATCTCCTATCAGGTCCTTGGCTTCCTTCAGATCGATTGTCCAGTCTAAACTAGCCACGTCTGCTCCGCTCTGAGCCATTTGTTGGATTAAGTGACGGGAACTATTGATGTAGTAAGCTTTGGGAACCTTTTTATTACCTTTTAATTGACTGAAGATGGCTTGTACATGAGGGAGAACGTAAGCCTGATACTCGTCCGCGGAAAAAATCCCGGCCCAGGTATCAAATAGTTGAACCATGTTGGCTCCGTGGTCGATCTGATAGTTTAAATAGTCGACTGTCATCCGCGCGAGTTTTTCCATCAAACGATTGGCTAGCTCCGGTTTTTCCCAAAAAAGGGCCTTGGTTGAGGAAAACAATTTCGACCCACCGCCTTCAATCATATAGCTGGCCAAAGTGAACGGCGCCCCGGCAAAACCAATAACCGGGACACGTGATCCGACCTCTTTTTTTAAAATATCTAAAATTTTTCCCACGTAAGGGGTCGACTCATCCGGATCTTTGAGTACCAGGCTGTCGATATCGTGTTCACTTTTAATAGGATTGGCAATCACAGGGCCAGGAGTAAATGCCAGATCCATTCCCATCCCGATCAAGGGGGTCAGAATATCAGAAAACATGATCACGGCGTCAACTCCTACTAAATCAAGCGGCTGAATCGATACTTCCGCGGCTAATTCCGGATCCATGCAAAGATCCAAAAAATTGCCCGCTTTTTTTCTTACTTCTCGATATTCTTTCAAATAACGTCCGGCTTGACGCATAATCCAAACGGGTGTACGAGAAATTGGTTTTTTGAATGCGGCCTGAAGCAGTAGAAATTCTTGATCGCTCATAACAATTCTGATTATTTTGGGGATGGTCGCTTGATTATTCCGGAGATTCGGTTTCTTGAAAGTGCTCGACCTGATAAACTGAGAGTTCAACCTCATTATCTTTCCAGTAGTCTCGCGATAACCCTGCTTTGCGGCAAAGCTCACTGACAAAGCTTTCTGTAGTGGAAATGGATTTCCACACCTGGGGCAAAAAAGTTGATTCCTGATGTCCTGCTTTGAGAATAACACCATCGATACCCGGTCGGATTTGATCCATTTTGTCATGATTATCGATCCCCTCTATCTTTTCGGGGACCGTTAATAAAGAGATCTCGATGATAATTTTTTTGAGTTCTTTGGCGGTTAACGGACTAAATCGGAGATCATCAAAGGCGGCTGATTTTGCCAAGCCAATGACATTTTTATAAATGGAGTCCATCGGTTCAGTGCGTCCGATACATCCCCGTAAATTACCATCGAGCATCAAAGTCACAAAGAGTCCGCACCTTCCATTGAAAACCGGATAGCGATAGTTTTCCACATTATGGTTGCTGTCGAGTAGTTCATTTTCCAAAACAGCTCTGGCAAGCGCGAGGAGTTGGTTTTGTAAATGTGATTCCATTGATGTTAGAATTGGATTGTTTGGCCGTCGCGCGTGATGGTTAATTGATTGGTTTCGGTATCACTCTTTTCACAAGTGCCGACTACTTGAGTCTCAATATCATATGCATTAGCCATTTCAATAGTTTCCGGAGCAAGGGTTTCCGGGATATATAGGTCCAATCGATGTCCTATGTTATACACCGGTAACATCTCTTTCAATGGATACCCCCGGATTTGAGCGATATAGGAAAAAATCGGAGGAATTGGCATCAGCCTGTTTTTAATAAAATGAACCCCCTGGCCAAATTTCACGCACTTGGTTTGCCCTCCGCCCGAATTATGCATGATGCCGTGAATTGAGGATCGCATTTGGGAAAGAAGATCTTTGATCACCAATGCAGAAGTATCTTGCAGAACGCCGCGGGATAAATAAATAAACCTGCTTATGTACTATTAACATTCTAATTTGCCAATAATGCCTGTCATCCCCGCGAATGCGGGGATCCGGAAAACCGTTTGGTTTCTTAGGCTTTTATTGTTAGGTTCCCACTTTCGTGGGAATGACAGGGGTGATCAAAGAAATGAGCTTGCGAATTGTATATAATCATATAAGTAAATATTGGATTCGGTCATTACGATATTAGATTCTTACACGTCAAACCTGAGAGTTTAACTCTCAGGTTTTTCTAAGCAAGGTGGTGGCAATGGTTTTATTTCATTCAGGAAAAAACTATTCAACTCATTTTTTATCGAATTGACGTGAAATTTCAAATGTCTTTGGCTAGGTTTAAGATTGCCGATTGATAGTTGTTAAAGGTCATTCTAACGCGTTTATATCGATTGAGCCACTTTAATGAAGTCCTCTTCCGTCTCCGTTTTCATTAATCGCATCCGGACCGATTTGGCATCGGGGAACTCTCGGATATATCCGGAAATGTGTTTTCTAAATTCAGTGATAGCCTTGTGTTCTCGGGTATAAGCTAAAATGCCCTGTAAATGTTCAATCATGATGGGCACTTTATCTTTTAAGGTCAATTTCTCTCGCTCCGCATCAGACCAAAACACCCAGGGATTTCCTATGGAAGCGCGTCCAATCATATAACCATCTAGGCTTTGCATCCGCTCCAAACCGTCTTCTTTCCCACTGACATCACCGTTACCAATTACAGGGACTGAGACGGCATCTTTCAAGCGATAAATTGCCGACCAATCAGCTGATCCTTTATAAGCCTGCTTATGAGTTCGACCGTGGATAGTGAGCATTTTTGCTCCGACATTAATTAAAGCCGAGGCAAAATCGATCAGATCTTCGGAATCAGCCCAACCAATTCTGGTTTTTACGGTAACCGGAAGTGTTGTGTTTTTGCAGCATGCTTCAACAATACGACATGCCAAGCTCTTCTCATTCATCAAACTACCGCCGCAGTTGGTCCGGACGATACGTTTGGAAGGGCATCCCATATTAATATCGACCCCGGTAATTCCTGAATCATTCAATTTGCGAACGGTCTTCGCGAACAAATCCGGTTCATTTCCAAAAATTTGCACAAAATAGGGCAGCTCCGCCAGATCAAAATTAAGTCGACTTCTCACAAACTCGCTGTGTTCTATTCCGTTGATACTTGTAAATTCGCTATATAACACGACTTCCGGATTTAACTTGCGAACAATTTGTCGGTAAGCGAGGTCGGTTATCCCATCCATAGGGGCTAAGGAAACGATGGGTTTGGAAAGTGTCAACATGCAGCTGAGTGGGAATAGATCTGAACAGATATGATGCCGGCAATAAAGCAAAAGGGTAAAAAATTAATCATTCTAGAGCAAATGGTATTTCACTTATTTGACTTCCCTTGATCTAAGTACCAATAACCCCAATCGTGTTCCAATAATAATTGTAGTCACAATCAGCACGGAGGCAATCACTAAACAAAAAATCATCCATGTAGACATTTTGACGTTTTTAAAATAACAATACATATTTTTTCATAACTTAATCCTTTAATCATAAGTGGCCTTGGAAATTACAAACTTGGAAGACTTGTTGCGGATCGACCGAGTGATAATCTGCTTGAGGAAGGGACAAAATGTTTCGTTCATGGCATGTCCGCTATGTGACTATTTCCCTTGCAACCAGCTAAGTGACGAAATGATCCAAGAGCTCAATCGGTCACCTTTGATGGATCGATCGGTTAAAAAATTAATTCCCAGGAGGTGTAAATTGTTTATCATTAAATATTTGGACGGCACGCTAAAAGAAGCTCCCGAACTCAACCCCAATAGTCCCGACCGAGAATTGATGAAAGACGTTGATACCGTATATCAAACAGGTAAAGAGTTTATTCCGGTGATTGTTTTAAAGCCCAAACCTAAAGAAGATCGTAATAAAATTATAAAAGCGACTCAAACCAAAGATATAAAGAAAGTGGGCAAATAACTATCTTTGCTGAAGCTGGTAAAAACCAGAACTATTTAAAAAGTCGAAGTAAAGGACCATGTAAAGTGACTATTAAACTGGAAGGGATTGTTTTGATTGTCGGTAATTATGGCAGCGGTAAAACCGAAGTGGCGGTGAACCTGGCGCTAGCAAGCCGAAAACAGGGAAAAAATGTCCAGTTGGGAGATTTGGATCTGGTGAATCCCTATTTTAGATCCCGGGAAGCGAAAAAAATACTGGAGGAAGTCGGAGTGGAGGTGATATTACCGGCATCGGAGTATCTTCAGTCCGATCTCCCTGTTTTAAGCCCGGCTGTTTATGATATGATTAAAAATCCGGCGCACCTCAGTATTTTGGATGTGGGAGGTGATTCCGTTGGTGCTACCGTACTTGGTGCCTTAAAAGACGTGATGGCCAATAAAGCGAAGCGTATGTTGCAAGTGATCAATCCCAATCGCCCCAATACCAGAACGGTGGAAGGGTGCTCGCGAATCAAATCTGAGATTGAGGTCAAATCCGGAATGTTAATTGACGGGATTGTGGGAAATGCTAATTTTATTGACGAAACAACCCCCGATGTGATTGCGGAAGGATATGATTTTGTGCGTGAGGTCGCGAATAAAACCAAATTACCGCTTGAGTTCATTACCGCTGAAAAGGGCTTGATTAAAAAGCTTGACTTCGCTCGCATTAGATGCCCTATCTTACCAATTAATCGCCATTTAGCGCCCCCCTGGAAAAAATCTTCGCTATAAAGACAAGTTTAACCCATACATTTTTGCGAGTTGGGCTTTTTGCTTAATTTTTTGAATTGTTTTGAAATAAAGAAAGCTGACACGCGGCTTGTAGAAAATGAAATCATTTTATGGGAGTGTTTCTGATTAAATCCTGAAATAACTGGAATTAATGTTCATATATTTGACGATTTTGAGGGTGTTTGAAGAGGTCCGGAAAAGGCACTGAGGCGGTTTTTTCAGAAAAGTGCGTAAAAGTTGTATTCACTACTAAGGTGGTAAATTGACATTTTATTTTGGGAGAGCTTATAGTTTAGGCGAAAATAAAAAATCACTTGATTATCCCAATCCTACAATGACAATTGTCGTGCAAAATTTTGAAATAACTATAACTTAAAATAAAGTCATAATTCTGAATAACCTGATAAGTGTCGCTGTGGGGGTAGTTAATTGAGTATTTTAAAAATCAAAACCGTTAATTCCGGGTTTTCCTGATTCATCAAAGGTATAAATTGTGGCTTATAAACTAATAATTGAAGAAGATAGATGCAAAGGTTGCGGTATATGTGTGGAGATCTGTCCCCAAAAAGTACTGGAAATCTTATCTACGGGAAATAGTATCGGATATTTTCCTGCCTATCTTGCTCAATCGGATGGGTGTACTTATTGTAAATTCTGCTGTGTGATGTGCCCTGATGTGGCTATCACTATTGCAAAGAAAGAAGATTAACCGGCACATAAGGACAATTATGGCTAAAATTCTAATGAAAGGTAACGAGGCAATTGGGGAGGCTGCCATTAAGGCCGGTTGCCTGAATTATTTTGCTTATCCAATCACTCCGCAGACCGAAGTGGCAGAATATCTCTGTCGTCGACTACCGGAAGAAAATGGCGTTTTTTTGCAAGCAGAAAGTGAGGTCGCCGCGTCGTACATGATTTTTGGTGCGGCCGGGGCTGGTGAAAGAGCATTTACGACCTCTTCCAGCCCCGGAATCAGTTTGATGACAGAAGCATTAAGTTATATCGCCGGGGCTCAAATCCCAGCCGTATTTGTGAATATAATGAGAAGTGGGCCGGGACTGGGCGGAATTTTACCGGCACAAGGGGATTATTTTCAAGCGACCAAAGGAGGAGGTCATGGGGATTATCACTTATTTGTATTGGCACCGGCAAGCGTTCAAGAAGTTGTTGAAATGGTTATGGAGTCATTTACCATTGCCGAGAAGTATCGCAACCCCGTGATGATCCTGGGAGACGGAATGCTGGGTCAAATGATGGAACCAGTTGAGTTTCCTGAAGCCCTAACCATAAACCCCACCGACAAGAGCGAATGGGCATCAACGGGAATGGAAAACCGTAACTCGGATAAGCCGAATATCGTAAAATCACTTTTTTTGGATGATGTCAGCTTAAATAATAACAATCTGACATTAAAAGCGAAATACGAACAAATGAAAGAAGAAGATGTTCGTTTTGAAAGCTATAATACCGATGGCGAATATAAAATTTTATTAGTGAGTTTCGGCACAATGAGTCGAATCTGTAAGTCCGCCATTGATATGTTGAAGGAAGAAGGAATAGAAGTTGGTCTGATTCGTCCCCAGACATTATTCCCCTTTCCCGAACAAGCCGTATACAACGCGGCCGGAAGCCCAAGTTGCCAATCCTTGATCAGTGTTGAGCTGAATATGGGACAGATGCTGGAAGATGTCGAACGCTGCACCAAAGGTATCAGACCTGTCAGTTGGTTTGGGTCCGCGGGTGGCATCATTCCGACACCGGAAGAACTTATTGATGAGCTGAAACGAGTTTTGACGCAATAAACATAAACTCTGGAATTTCTGAAACTTAAAATACAGAAAACGATCATGTCAAAAATATTTCAAAAACCCCAAGCGTTGTCGGATAATCATACACATTATTGTCCTGGGTGTACCCATGGAACCATTCATCGCTTAATATCCGAAGTGATTGATGAGCTGGGTGTTCAAGGAAAAACCGTCGGTGTGGCACCGGTGGGTTGTTCTGTGCTGGCTTATAATTATTTTAATGTGGATTTTCAAGAAGCCGCCCATGGCCGCGCACCTGCTGTGGCAACCGGAATTAAACGTGTACGACCGGATTTAATAGTATTTAGCTATCAAGGGGATGGTGATCTGGCGAGTATCGGAATGGCTGAGACCATTCACGCAGCCAACCGTGGCGAAAAATTTACCGCGATTTTTGTCAATAACGCGGTATATGGAATGACTGGTGGTCAGATGGCTCCCACCACGTTGGCAGATCAACGATCAACGACATCCCCGACTGGCCGGAATGTGGCTGATGTGGGAATGCCAATCAAAGTGGCGGAGTTGATGTCCGTGTTACAAACACCCGGGTTCATTACACGACAATCCGTGTTAAAGCCCAAACATGTTTTTAAAACCAAGAAAGCGATTAAAAGAGCATTTGAATATCAATTGGAAGGAAAGTGTTATTCTATGGTGGAAATCGTCAGTACCTGCCCAACCAACTGGGGGATGACTCCGGTGGATTCGTTAAAGTGGGCGGAAAAAAATCTGCTGAGCTATTATCCGATTGGTGACTATAAAACACCGGAAATTGACTTTACATCATAGAGCATCCTCTATGATGTAAAGTCCTAAAAGAGGCAATCATGCAAAATGAAATTATGTTCGCGGGATTCGGTGGTCAAGGGATCCTGTTGATGGGGGAAATCCTGGCACTGGCGGCGTTAAAAAATGGGGAAGAGGTCGCATGGATACCCTCATACGGGCCGGAAATGAGAGGGGGAACCGCATATTGCACGGTGGTAATCAGTGATCGGCCGATTGGGTCGCCTGTTATCAAACACCCACAGCATTTGGTGGCCATGAATCGACCGTCATTGGAAAAGTTCGCGTCTGCAATCAAAGCAAATGGTGTCGTTCTGATTAATAGCTCATTGATCTCCATCGAAAGCGGACGAAATGATGTCGACCAAATTAGAATTCCTGCCAATGAGTCAGCCAGCGAGCTGGGGAATGTAAGAGTTGCTAATATATTAGCCCTTGCCGCGTTTGTGGCCCGGAGTAAAATCATTGACTTTGAGGTACTCAAAGAGGCGGTAAAACAAAAATTAGCGAAAAAATCCCAATTGATCCCTATTAATTTGGAAGCTATGGAGAAAGGAAAAGAACTGGCATTAGCACAATAGTTTTCCGGGAGAGAGGAAAAAATAGCCCCGACCGATAAATTATATATACCGAAAAGGAAAACACTAAACCATGGTGAAAATCTTGATAAGTGCTTGCCTTGTGAATCAAAATGTGCGTCACAATGCCAAAGTTCTGGGCTTTAAGCATCCAATAATTACCCAATGGCAGAACAATAATATCCTGATTCCATTTTGCCCCGAAGTGGAAGGAGGGCTTCCCATACCAAGAAACCCCGCTGAAATAGTTCCCCCAAAAGCAGTGAAAAACCATTATCACGACAATCATCACGTGCTTGATCAATCAGGCAATGATCGCACAGGAGAATTTACGCTTGGTGCTCAAAAAGCACTGCGACTCATGCGGCAACTTGACAGCAAGATGGCTATTCTAAAAGAAAGGAGTCCCTCTTGTGGAAGTAAAATCCGCTATGATGGGACTTTTTCGGGAACGATAACGGCAGGCCAAGGTCTTACGACCGTGCTTCTGAATCGCAATGGCATTAAAGTGTTTAATGAAGAAGAAATTGATGAGGCATTTAATTACTGGAGCCAGCTAAATTAAAATTCGGATAGCACCAAAAGAATAAACCCTCTTATGTACTTGAGCATCTGAAGTTTCCCAACCATTTGAACGAGATTTTATGACATCGATTCTAACAAAATAAATCAAAGCCGATCAAAAACTTATTCAAACATCTCCAACACATTCGCATTAAAAGAGTAAGCCACCTGAAATAATCTTAGAGGCCAATACGACTAAATTGCTTCGAATGTGTGGTTTCTGAAATTTTCTGTTTGACAGCGCCAGAAAACGTAGAGAAATTATAGCCGCGACGCTCGAAAATAATTACATTTCATTCGAGTATTTTTTATCAATAGGCCTCATTCTCAATCCAAATAAATCATGAAATATGACGTTTTTGGTATTGGAAACCCAATAATTGACATTATTATTCGAACTGAAGAAACACTGCTTGGTGCTCTGGATTTAAGCAAAGGGAGCATGAACCTTGTTGATGTTGATCGTCAAAATTATATATTGAATCAGCATATTGATCACAAAAGGTTCACAGCTCCCGGAGGATCTTGTCCCAATACCATGGTGATGATTTCTCAATTAGGCGGTTCATCAGCATTGGCCGGAAAAATAGGATTGGATGCGTTAGGAGATGATTATCACTTACAATTAATCAAGGCAGGGGTGGCTTCTTTCTTAAAAAGAAAAAAAGGTACCACCGGCAGTACAATTATTTTAGTGACACCGGACGCGGATCGCACCATGAACACTCACCTGGGTATGTGTAGGCATCTGGCGAAAGAAGACCTTGATTGGGAAGCGATTCGAAATTCAAAATATTTATATGTGACGGGCTACCAGTGGGACACCCCCTCTCAAAAAGAAACAGTGATCACTGCGTTTGAGTTTGCCAAATCGAACAATATAAAAATTGCTTTTTCATTATCTGATTTACTCTGTGTGGATAAACACAAAAAAGATTTTCAGCATTTACTGGACAGCTATGTTGATCTGGTTTTTTGTAATGAGTTGGAAGCTCACCACATGTCTGACGGTGATCATCCGGAAGATCAAATCGCGAAAATCTCCGAAAAGGTTAACCATGTTGTGATTACCTTGGGTAAAAAAGGTTCACTGATATCGCGAAACGGAAAACTAACCCATGTGGACGCGTTTGATATAAATAGTATCGATACCACAGGAGCGGGGGATGCTTATGCCGCCGGATACTTATACGCTATGACCCACGGATATTCCATTGTTGAGGCCGGAAAACTCGCTTCGTATTGTGCGGCTATTGTTGTAAGTATTGACGGACCTTGGTTTAGGGGTAATTTGAAAGAAAAAGTAGGTGAGTTTTTAAAGTAGAAAATGGATACTAATTATGACAGAAAAAATTAATGTGCAAAAAGTGGCTAAACTAGCCCGGCTTAAACTTGATGCTGAAGAAGAGATTTATTTTGAAGAGAAGTTTAACCGGATTCTGGAATATGTCGGATCAATTTCCGATATGGTGATTGATGATACAATGAGGGAAAAAGATGAAACGCTGCAAAAAGTATATCACCGCGATTCTCATCAAAAATCTCCGGTTCAACCGGGTCAGTTTTCAAATCAGGTGGAAGAAGGTTTTTTTAAAGTACCAAGAGTCATGGATTAGAAATTCCAATAAAGAGTTTAGATATCCAGGTTTTGAACTTTGAGTGCGTTATTGACGATAAATTCACGTCTCACATCGACATGGTCACCCATTAAAATGGTAAATACCTCGTCCGCTCCTACCGCGTCTTCTATACTCACTTGCAGCATTTGTCTTTGAACCGGATTCATTGTAGTTTCCCATAATTGTTCAGGGTTCATTTCTCCAAGACCTTTATATCGCTGTAAATATACGCCCTTCCTTCCATCTTCCAAAAGAAAACTGGTCACTTCTGGGGGGGTATCAAAACGATACTCATTGTTTTGATCATCTGAGAGAATAAATTTCCCGTCTTTTTTTTCGTTTTCCAAGTTTTTAAAACGAGTCAATAATTTATTATAATTATGGATATCTATTGACTGAAGTACAGAATCGGATATTTGATATCTCCTTTCTTGGAAATAAATATTCAGCTCCATCCTTTCTTCATCCATCGACACAACAAGTTCTTCTTCAGGGTGATCCGTTAAAAACTTACAGAACACATGATGGATCGATTTTAGTTCAACCGTATCAACGCCTAAGCGGTATCTAAACAACAGCTCATAAATGATTTTCAGTTTGGTATTTTGTGTTAGCTTTTCCAGTTGATTATTCAACTGATGAACTGCCCGGGCAAATTCGCTCAGTGGTAATCCTGACGCGGACTTTATCTGAAACTTCCTAATAGAAAAATCAAATAATCGATCGGCCAGCATGTCATCGTTCTGAACATATTTTTCCTCTTTGCCCTTTTTGATTCGGTATAAAGGTGGCCGGGCGATATACAAGTATCCTCTTTCAATAATTTCAGGCATTTGCCTGTAAAAAAATGTTAAAATCAAAGTAAGAATGTGGCTCCCGTCAACATCCGCGTCTGTCATGATGATAATTTTATGGTAACGCAATTTAGCAATATCGAAATCCTCTTTGCCAATTCCGGTGCCCAATGCCGTAATAAGAATTTTGATTTCATCACTATTAAGCATTTTGTCGAATCTCGCCTTTTCTACATTGAGGATTTTCCCCTTCAACGGAAGTACCGCTTGATTGGAACGATCACGTCCTTGTTTTGCGGACCCTCCCGCTGAATCTCCCTCGACAAGATAAATCTCACTCATGGCAGGGTCTTTTTCTTGGCAATCCGCTAGTTTTCCCGGTAGCGAACTGAATTCCAAAGCACTTTTTCTTCTTGTGAGTTCACGTGCTTTTTTCGCGGCAACTCGCGCGCGTTGCGCGTCCATTGACTTTTCGATGACCTTTTTGGCAATTTGAGGATTTTCTTCCAAGAATACCGAAAATTTCTCAAATAGTACTTTATCAACAATTCCTCGGATATTCGCGTTTGTCAGTTTTATTTTCTTTTGGGACTCGAATTGTGGCCCCGCCATTTTGATACTGATAATTGCTGTTAAGCCTTCTTTGACATCATCCTGACTGACTTTGTCATCTGGCGTTTTAAATATTTTATTCTCCAAGCCGTACTTGTTGACTGCTTTTAAAATAGCTTGCCTAAATCCTTGTTCATGGGTTCCACCATCTATTGTATTAATATTATTAACAAAAGTATGGATCTGACAATTATAGGAACTATTGTATTGAAAACAGAGCTCAACATTTATGTTCTCCAGTTCCCTCGAAACATGAATAGCTTCCGGTAATATACAAGTTTTATTTTTATTCAGATGTTCGATGAAAGTAACGATCCCACCCTTATAATTGAAATTGTAACTCTTATCATGTCTTTCATCAACTAAGTCTATCGTTAATCCCGGATTTAGAAATGCCAGCTCACGCAATCGATTGGACAACACATCAAAGGAAATAGTGACATCATCAAAAATCTTGGGATCGGCGTGAAAAATTGTAGAGGTTCCGGTTTTTTCCGTTTCACCTATAATATCTAAATTCGATGTCGGAATTCCTTTGGCATACATTTGACGGTATATACTCCCATCTCTTCTAATTTTCAATTCTAACTCATCACTAAGCGCATTGACTACAGAAGCACCGACACCATTTAGTCCGCCGGAAAACTTATAAGAGGATTGATCAAATTTTCCACCGGAATGCAGAGAAGTCATCACCAATTGGGCGGCCGGTATACCCGCTTTTTCATGCATTCCAACGGGAATTCCGCGTCCGTTGTCTTTTATTTGAATTGAATTATCGACAAGAATAGTCACACTAATCCGATCACAATAACCTCCCATGGCTTCATCGATACTATTATCAACAATTTCAAAAACCAAATGATGCAACGCGGCGGAATCAACGCCACCAATATACATACCTGGTCTTAGACGAACAGCTTCAAGGTCTTCTAGCTGCTCAATATCGTTTGCCTCATAAGTATCACTATATTCCGCCATAACCACCCTGTGGAAAAAAAATAACTTTTCTAACCGATTCACTCATTTATTAACTGTTTGAAATCGCGATATGTTTATATCTATTACGCGTTAACTATCTTATATCGCTAGTATACCCAAAATCTTAATATAATCAACTTTCTAACATGTTGATTATATTAATCTTAATTAACTAATTTACCACTTTCAATTCGATAGGAAGTTCCAGTTTTCAAAATATCTTGGGGAATTGATGTTGAGGTGATAAACATTTGGTTTTTGTTTTGAGAAATGTATTCAATAGATCGTCGAGAAACCGGCTCATCCAATTCGGAAAATATGTCATCCAACAGCAAGATTGGATTAAACTTCATTTCCTCTCCGATAATTTTATTAATTGCTAACTGAAGAGCAAGAAAGGAGATCCGATATTCTCCTTGAGAAAAGGTATATCGATCTTTTTTTTGATCCAAAGACAACCAATAATCATCTCTGTGAGATCCGTAAAGCAAATATCCCATGTCGTATTCTTTCTCTTTTTTCCCTGATAAAAAATTATAAATCTCAGATGCGTTCAAATCAACCTTTCCTTGAAGATCACTCCTGAAACTGAGTAAAAGAGTTCCCTTTCGACCGGTTAATTCCTGAAAAACGGTCGTTAGCGACTGATTAATTTTGACTGTAACTTCTTGTCGGGCCTGTGTGATTTTCGGTATAATCTCTGATAATAATCGATTCCACACATCCAAATCACTGTCACTTCTTTTCTTTAAAACAATACATTTTTGTTTCTTAATACGATTAAATTCCTTTATCCACAGATGATAATTTCCATCAATCAGAAACAATACTCGATCAAAAAAAGCTCTGCGCTCCAGAGGATATTCCTTAAAGAAAACCAGTTGATCAGGAGCGAATAATAATGAAATAAAACTTCTTACAAATTCGGAAGTTAGTAGTAGAGTTTTGCCATCCAGCACAACTCGCTTTCTTCCTCTTTCAATCAAAATGGATAATTCATGATCTACTTTTTGTTTTGAAAGCATTGTTTGAATCCAAGCACTATCATGTCCACTCTTACAGATCGCGTGTAATTTTGAGGTTCTATATGATTTTAAATGGGTGGAAAAAAAAAGGGATTCAACAAGGTTTGTTTTACCTTGTCCGTTGTTACCATGTATGAAATTTACACCAGGCAAAAAATCAAATGTGATACAGGAATAGTTCCTAAATTCTTTTAATGAAAGAGATTTTATTACCATTCGATCTTGACAGGCATTAAAACAGTTTTAAAGTTTTCCCATGCCTCGCAAAAAACTGAAAATGGCAAGACTGATTTTGATAAGTTTATAAAAACATGATCATCTGGCGCTGAGTCAAATGCCATCATTGCTTCCAATAAAAAGCGAGTATTTAATCCGATAGTCACTTCTTCGCCGGAGTAATCACAATAAATCTCATCATTACCTTCCCCGAAATCAAGTTTTTGGCTGTTAATCAACAGTCTTCCTTCCTGAAGTACTATTTTAACAAACGAATGAGGCTCTCCTTCGGTGAGTGTGGCGATTATCTTAATAGCGTTGATAAATTCCTCTTTAGCTATGCTTAAGGTAATATTTCCGACATTATTGACCAAGGTGTCCAGGTTAGGATAATCAGCCTCGATTAATCGTGTTTTAAATTTGATAAGTTGAGATTGAATTTGAAATTCATTTTCATTAAAACTGATTGTGACACTTTCTTTATTTAGGGTGAGTATTCTCTTAATATCACTCAAACTATTTTTGGGTATGATAATATTTCCTTCAACCGTTGTTTCATTTTCCAGTTCTGTAAAAAAGCGACTAATCCGAAATCCATCAGCGCTTATCCAACGAATTTTGGCGCCATCTTCTATAAACAGATTAAGACCCATCAGGTTTTTCCTGGATTCATTTTCTCCAATGGTAAAAAAAGTCCGATCTATCGCTGTTTTTAACGCATCGCCAGGGATTGTAATTTGGTTGCTGAGCTCTTTGAATTCAATGATTGGAAATAGTCCGGAATCGACGCATGGAAGTTTCACTTTTGAATTTCCACAAATTAAAAATACCCAATTTTGTGGTGTTGAGTGAATTTTGATTTCCTGTTCTCTGAATTCTCTGACCAAATTGAAAAGACGGCTTGTGTTCATACATAATTGGCCAGATTCAATAATTTTGATTTTAAAATTACCCAAAAAGGATTTATCATAGTTGGTTGCCTTAACCTGAAGATAATCTTCTCCGTCTATCAGCCTTGTTTCCAATAGAACATTGTTGATAATAGGTTCGCTTGAAGCTTTCGGAGAAATACTAACAACCAATTGTAAAGCTTCTAAAAAGATATCTCTTTCTATTAGTAATTCCATCGTAGTAGTAGGGGCATTGAATATTGCGATTAACTTATCAACTTTATGATATCATTGGTCATTATAAGCAATCAAGAAGATGTAAAAAAAAACAAAGAGTTGTGTTTTCGCTATCTTTGGTATTAATTCATTTTTTGTTGTGAAAAAGCTGATGTTTTTCAACAAGGAATCATATAAAAAAGCACAAATCGAATGTAATCTACTGATAATTTATGATAATTCCTTGAGGATGGTGTTGATCGTTTGTTTTATTTCCGGATCAATATCGACCCATTCCTTGGTTTTCTTGCAGGCTTGTAGCACGGTCGTGTGGTTTTTTCCTCCAAAATGTTTAGCGATAACCGGATAGGAAAGCCCGGTGATTTCTCGTGAAACAAACATGGCAATTTGACGAGATTTGGAAATTTCTTTATCCCGTCGATCAGATAGAATATCTGACACTTTAACATCAAACTTCTTACTGATTACTTTAATCACATTTTCAATAGTCTTGGGATTTTGTTCAATATCCAGAACTTCTTTAAGAATACGCTTGGTAAACTCAATAGTAATCTCTTGCCCTAAAAGCGACCAGTTGGCTTCCAAATGAACTAATATCCCCAGAATATCCCGAACATTGTTTTTGACCGATGTGGCAATCAGATTGGTGACGTCTTCGCTCAGAGGCATTTTCATCAAAACCACACGATTGCAAATAATAGCGACTCTTGTTTCGAAGTCAGGTCTCCCAATTCTGGCTACCATCCCTGAATTAAATCTATTAACGAGTCTTTCTTCCAGGTTCTTTATTTCCCTCGGATATCGATCAGCCGTCAGTATGATCTGCTTTCGGTTTTGAATGAGTTCGTTGAAGATGTGAAAAAACTCTTCTTGAGTACTTTCTTTGTTTTCCAAAAATTGAATATCATCAATCAAGAGAAGATCCACTGAGCGATATTTTTTTCTCACTTCTTGGCTCTTCCGAAATCGAATCCCGTTAATTACTTCGTTGGTGAACTCTTCCGAATTTGTGTATCTGATTTTAAAATGATTGTGAGAGTGCTGGGCTTTATTACCCACCGATTGAATGAGATGAGTTTTTCCCAATCCGACGTCACCACAAATAAACAAAGGGTTGTATTTGTTTTCCAAGATATTATCCGCTACCGCTTGCGCGGCTGCGTATGCGATATCACTGTTTTTGCCATTGACGAAGTTTTTAAAATTGAGCTCAGAATTTAACCCGTTTCCCTTATTAACTTCTTTATTTTTTTCGGTATTGGCGACTGAAAGAGTGTGGTTCTCCGAAGGTTCTTTTTCCACTTGAAGGATCAGCTGAAAATCATTATCAAGAGCAAATTCGCCAAATGCTTTTTTGATATGATTGTGTATTAATTTTTGATGATGATCCTTAATCCAATTGCAAAAAAATCGGTTTATACCACCAATAATGACTTGATTTTGCTGAACCTTTATCAGTGCTAGTTTATTGACCCAGGCCTCAATTTCATCGGCTTCCAAATCGTTGGTTAAAAACGCAATAACTTGGTTCCAGTGTTTCGTGGTTTGGTCTAGGGAGATCATTAATAGTTTATAAATTCAGTATATTAAGCTGATACTTATTGCTAATTGGTCAAATAAAACTAAGAATATCGTAATATGGGAGAGAGATATAGTCAAATGTTGTGTTCAAAAAAGTTAAGCAGCAATATCCCTTT
>CAZJUM010000005.1:0-30690 GCA_964549175.1 uncultured Pseudomonadota bacterium
AAAGGGATATTGCTGCTTAACTTTTTTGAACACAACATTTGACTATATCTCAAGAAGGAATTAATATGCTATAATATTTTTCCGAGTGCTTTGTAAAATCTGGCTTTCCTTTGTTATCATCGTTTAAGGTATTCATTTAAGTTCAGGTGTAACCAACCATCGATTCCCCTTAATCTTTCGATCTACGCGAATCCCTTCTCTTCGGCTTTCTCCTTTAAATAGTCGATATAGTCGTCTTTTTGTTAATGTGCTAAAATACTCGATGATCTCATGGGGGGACGTCTGCAGTTTATTGAGGGCTTGATAGCCCTCTAAGTTTTCTAAAATATCCAACATGGTGGCGATATCATCAGTTTCAAATCCCTTAAATGTGATCATGTAGCTGTTTCCGATATCTCCTACTGATTCATAATATTCAACAATTTTGAGAGTTGAGTCCTTTCCAATAACCTTTCCGGCAGTTTGCGCGACCTTCGCCAGATCATTTTCCCAAGCATAACTTTTTTCTTTTGCGCTTGTAAGCTTTTTTTGTTCGCTCATAATGGCACAAATCAGTTGTCCGGTTGAAACATCGTAAGCTTTCAGTTGAATTTCGATCCAAGCAGCCCGTAAATCAAAATTTGGGTCGGAGATTGCCGATTTATTCGTCGGAAACAACTCGAATTGAATAATAAAGTCAATCTGATTTGCATTAGCTATTCTTATCCAACTTTGTTTCAGTTGATCGGCGGTACCGGAAGGAAGCACTTGATGAGTGATATCGGTCCGTGCATCTTGATCGAAAAGTCTGAAACCATCTCGGATCAGTTCATTTTGAATGGCGCTGAGGGCCGTTGTCACAGCTCTATGTTTTTGATCCAATGCTTTGGGATGAATCGGATGATAAACGACCATAAAACGTTTGTTTCCCATTTTTTTATGAAGAATCCGCAATTGCCCGAGTTCGTCTTTTAATTTCGACTGCAAAACTTCAGCATCTATTTCGACATGCCAGTAGCCGCCTTTCTTTTCATTTCGAATTATTCTGTAACTCGTGATAAATCTTTGGGCATTGAAATATATACTGTCATTAATAAGCAAATAATTTTCTACTCTGATCTTAGATTGTAATATAACACTGACAACTTTTTCTACAGCATTTCGCAGAGCGTTTCGTTCTGCCTGTTCCCTTGCGAAAGACTCATTGTTGTTAAATATTTTCGTAATTCCCTGACCAATAGTACCAGCATTAATTGACACCGCCATCATCAAAAAAACAACGACACTGTTAACCAGGGAAAGGATTAATGGATGCTGCCGCTTCATGGTCACTCCTATAATTCGACTTTGGCACAACAAGCAAGAAATATTAAATCAGTTAAGTGACCTCCGGCTTTAGCCAGAGGCTTAATTCGGTTAGTCCCTCAAAGAGGTCGTTCGGGAACCCCCCAAAGGAGGTGTTTTACTCAATCCATTTTAAAAATGATGCTTGTTCCGATTAGCGAAGGATCTGGTAGTGCAAACTTTTTTGTAGAGCTGCTTTAACTTGTTTATGCCAAGCCTGTTGAGAAAATAATCGGTAAGTATTGAATAGTGCTTGATCGGAAGCGGAAAATCCCGGTAAGAGTATTTGAGACACCGCAAAAATCCATAACACTCAAACCGAAGTTTCCGTGCATCACGAGACTATTAAGAGGATCATCGTAAAGCAAGTGAAAAAGAATCATCCAAACTGGCGAACCATTCGAAAAAAGGAAAAGAAGCAAATCGCTAGAGATAACGGAAGCAGTGGTACGCGATTATGATTTTACAGCAGCCTTGGATATCCCGGTTGAAGAGCTTTGGGGAATTTCGAACCAGACACAATTCAATGATGTTCCCGGACTGAAAGAAATCGGTAAAATGGTAGGCGAATACGAAAGTCGTAAACTTTCCGTAATCAAGAAACTCAGAAAAAAATATCAAAGATCCGATTTTAAAATATCTTGATGAGCTGCCGGATGATCAAATCACTAATCGATTGCTTTCATACAAGGGGTATACGCCAGGCAAACGGGGTTTTTCCCCAGTCATTTTTTCAAAGCCGAATAACTAAACGCGTTGAAATACCCTGAAATCTCTTATCGAAAATACTGCACCGAGGAATACTTCGGATTGAATCGCAAACAAAACAGAGAGTTTGTCGGATGCCTCTTCATCAAAAACAAATGATCGATCACACGCGATTAAGACAGTTCAGATCAATGTCGATAGTGAGGGTTTGACGCTTACCTGTGATAAATTTTGTGAGCTTCCCATGCGCCGAATCGGAACGGAAGATCGCCAGCATGAGTTTAAACGCGACGCACAAACCGGCGAGTGTCTTCGTTTCTTACTTTTTTGCCACAGAACCATAAATCCCATCATCAGCAAACCCGATGAATATTGCCAAATACATAGACCACACCTTATTGAAAGCTGACGCGGTTGATTCTGAATTTAATCAATTATGTGAAGAAGCTCTGGAGTATGAATTCATGTCTGTATGTGTTAATTCCAGTCGTGTCGCGTACGTCTCCAAAAAACTGAGAGATTCTGTCGTTAAAGTATGTGCCGTTGTTGGATTTCCATTGGGACAGACGGATAGTCAAGTAAAAGCCTTCGAGGCGCGCCGGTGTATCGAAGAAGGAGCACATGAACTGGACATGGTGATTAATATCGGTTTCTTGAAATCAGGCAAATTGAGAGAGTTTGAAGAAGATATTCGTGCTGTAAAACGAACGTGCAGCAAAAATACTATTTTAAAAGTAATTATTGAAACAAGTCTGTTAACCGATGAAGAAAAGGTAATCGCTTGTGAAATATCAAAAAAAGTGAAAGTCGATTTTGTAAAAACATCGACGGGGTTTTCTGGCGCGGGTGCCGTATCTGAGGATATTGCCTTAATGAGAAGAATTGTTGGGCCTGATATGGGGGTGAAAGCCAGCGGTGGGATTCGTGACTACGCAACCGCCATGGAAATGATCAAATCCGGAGCCAATAGAATTGGTGCGGGTGCTGGTGTTGCCATTGTAACGGGACAAAAAGGTCAATGAAGTTATTAACAGGTTATTTTCCGCGTCTATTCTCAGAAAATAATTCTTAAGGTACATATTATTACCAGGTTGCCCAATTAACCAGTCCAAAACAAAACACCCACTAATCAGGAAATTAATTGATATGAGAACACTTGAAACTTAAGTCCTCATTTGATACAAGAAACAATCTTAAAAAACTCGATTCCCGAAGGCTTTATCAATGATTGTTTTTTATTCAATGACTAATAAAACCCCAAAAAGGGGATAGAAAGTAACAACTTCTGTCCCCCTTTTTTTTATCCGAAGCGTGATATGTCAGAAATAGCATCCTTTAAAAACGTTACCGTACTAGGTGCCGGTCGCTGGGGAACCGCAATGGCGATTTATCTCAGCCGCAAGGGATTAAACGTTACCCTGCAGTGTCATTTACCAGAGGAGTATGATCAACTGTCTAAGACAGATAAAGCACCCAATTTACCAGGATTTAGTTGCAATGATAAGGTGAAATTCGAACTTGATCTGAATAAGTCTCTGAAGGGTGCTCAACTTGTTGTTGTCGCAATGCCTGTCGCTTTTTTGAAGAGTGTTTTAAGCAGAATTACCGATATACCAAAAAAAGCTGTTTTCGTGAGCATCAATAAAGGAATCGAGAGAAAGTCCCTTCAGACTGTTCCCACCATTATCAAAGAATTTTTCCCCAATCATGTGATCGCCCATCTGGGAGGTCCCTGTTTTCCCGAAGGGCTTCTCTCTGAGACAACACCGGTTGCTGAAACCTTAGCATGTGAGGATCTGACCACTGGTCGTATATTGCAAGAATTTTTTAGCACTCCGTCATTCAGAGTCTATGGCAGTCAAGATTTGCAGGGAGTAGCCACTCTGGGTGCCTTAAAGAATATCTATGCGATCATTGCGGGTATTGCTGATGGTTATGGTATGTACGAAGAGGTAATATCGGTTTTGGTGACCCGGGGTCTTGCTGAAATGAAACGCTATTGTCAGAAGATGAATATTTCAATTGAAACCTTATACGGATTGAGCGGATTGGGTGATCTCGCTTTGACTTGCTATTCCCTAAAAAGCAGTCACAATAAGAATTTTGGCAAACGACTGGGAAGTGGTGAATCTGTTGAACAGATTCTAGGCTCAATGAAAGGAACTATTGCTGAAGGGTACCATACAACCAAAGCCGTTTGGGAAATAGCGAAGAAATATGAAATTGATTTACCATTATGTTCCATTGTGTATCAGGTGATTTACGAAAATAAATCAATTAGTGACGGATTGACTGAGTTGATGAGCCGACCCTTAAAAATAGAGGATTGAGTTGAAAAAAGAGTATATCGATTTTTTGTATCGACTTGGGATGTTTAATATAAAGTTAGGGTTGAATAATATGCGTCAAATTATGTCGCGTTTGGGAAATCCCCATAATCATCCTCGAATTATTCACTTTACCGGAACCAATGGGAAAGGGTCGACTTTGGTAACGATTGAAAAATTATTGTTAACCAGTGGATTTACTGTTGGCTCTACCATTTCGCCTCATTTAATCAAATATAATGAAAGATTCAGAATTAATGGACATTCCATATCGGATGAGGATCTGGGTCAGGCTTTTTTAAGTGTCTGTAAAGCGTGTGAAATTGATGTGAACCAATTGGAAAACTATTCCGGAGAAAAAAACATCAATCCGACCTTTTTCGAGTTTTCTTTGGCTATGGCATTTGTGATTTTCAAATTGCGTCAGGTGGACTATGTTTTACTGGAAACAGGATTAGGAGGGCGCCTGGATGCTTCAAATGTTGTTGAACACCCTATCGCATGCGTGTTTACGAAAATAGCCATTGATCATCAGGAGTTTTTAGGGGATACCTTGGAAGGAATCGCTGAGGAAAAACTGGGTATTTTGAAACCAGATGCGATTGCCTATATCGCAGAGCAAGAACCTCATATAAAAGATCAATTAAAACAGCGGTGTCGTGAAAAAGGAAATCGTTATCTGGCAGCCTCTGATAATTTTAAATGTCAGAATAACGGAGATGAGATCCGTTTTTGTTTGAAACCCTCGACTGATCCAAGTTCTGTTCAGATTCCTTTTCCGACCGATATGTCTTTTAACGAGCTCGGTTTAACGGGATCACATCAGTTGGAAAATATCGCGACAGCATTGTCGGTATACTTTTCGACGGTATCGGGAGACTCTCAGTTAGCTAAAGAAGCTATTGCTGAATGTATCAGGGACTTAGAATGGCCTGGGCGGTTGCAGTATTTGGATAAACAGAGAAAAATATTATTGGATGGAGCCCATAATGCTTCCGGAATGGATACTCTGGTCGACTATTTAAAAGAGCATCACGCGGATGACAAAATGCTGTTTGTCATAAGCTGGATGGAAGGCAAGGAGATATTCCCGGCACTTGATTATTCGTTTTTCAGTAATCATCATTTCCTACCCCTAAAAATTGAAATGACGGAAACAGAACATATTGAGATGATTACCAACAAATTAAAATCGAAAAACTACCTAGCGCTACGACCATGTATGACTTCCGAATTTGTTGAAAGTAGGTTGGAAGAATATGTTGATAACTATGATTTAATAGTGATTGCGGGTTCTTTATATCTTATTGGCGAATTTCTTTCCCTGTACCATAAAAAATATCCTTCGAGTTCTTTGTAAAGTAGCATATTGAAAAACTTAAGCTAATGATAGATTCGCGATTCTATCATATGAAACTCAAACGATACAATCGAATAAAATGAAGGATCAGCATTATTTGGTAACAAGCTCTGTCATTATCTGTTTTTTAATAGCTTGCCTGGCCAATTCATCACATCGCTCGTTTTGAGGATGATTGGCATGCCCCTTCACCCATTTCCAAGTGATATTTCGTTCTTGAGCGACCTGGTCAAGTTCCATCCAGATTTCTTTATTTAAAATCACTGATCCGTCAGCTTTTTTCCATTGTCTTTTCTTCCAGCCATGAATCCAACTTTTCATACCATCTGTTAGATAGCGGCTGTCGGATGTTAACTCGATCTTTGAGTTTGGCGGCGTCCGTTTGATTCCTTCCAACGCACCGGTTAATTCCATGATATTGTTGGTGGTTTTAGGGCTAAATCCGCTGAGTTCCTGATATTCATCAATGCTCTGGATAATAGTACCCCAACCTCCCGGTCCGGGATTGCGGGAGCAGGCTCCGTCAGACCAAATAAAGACTGTATCGTCAGAATTTCTTACTTTTGTTTCTTTTCTGTTCAGAATACACTTTAGATCGCATATTCCATCTGAAATTTCTTCTAAAATATCACTTGAAAATTCTTGATTATAAACTTGGCTGGTGATTCCATGGAGTTGGTTTAAGACCATCTCCTTGAGTGATTTAGATTTCATGATGATTATAAGCCAAAATAGTGCTTAAATAAGTAGGATGTTACATGGTGTCTTGCTAATAACTTGCTGAAACACCCGTGACAAATACTGTTCTGATTCTGGATCCATCAAACTCACCCAAAAAAATGCCTTGCCAGGTACCCAATACCAATCGTCCATTATTAACCGGAATGGTCAGAGAAGGGCCGAGAAGAGTACTCTTTAAATGGGCAGCCGAGTTTCCTTCGCTGTGTCGATCCTTATGGTATTGCCAAGGGGCCAATTGATTAAGTCGTGCCAATAAATCATAAACTACATCGGGATCAGCATTTTCATTGATCGTTAATCCACACGTGGTATGGAGTACAAAACAATTGACTAAACCATTTTCCAAATTAAGCTCCTGAACGCACTCTTGAACCTTGCGGGTAATCGAAACCAAAGCTTCGTGAGCCGGGGTTTTAATTGAAAACTGAGTATTGCTTTTCATAAATATATCCTTTGGAGAGCCCGTCATTTATGGCGGGGAGGAAAAATGCCAAGCCTTAAACACCGCTTGACTATTCTCTATCGCTTTAAAATGTTTTATTTGTTTGTCACAGAAGGGATATATTTTGCCGCTTCAAAGGACGATATGAACGCGGCAAAATAATTAACGCTGTATGTTATCCTGCGGGGCATACATGTCGAACATCTGCTTTTCGGTCATAGTTGCTGTTTCTTCCGCAAAGCTATAACCACCGCATTTCTTATCGATAAACACCTGCATGGTGAAATTCCAATCCCCGCTGTCCTCAAAAAGCCCTGCCGGCAGAGAATAAAACTGGTTCTCTTTGACTCGGTAAAACAATCCGCTACCACACTTGTTGCAAAATCCCCGTTCGGCCCAGGGGGATGAGTCAAATACCGTAACATGCTCTTTTCCTTCAATTGAGACATCGATTCCTCCCGCGATACTCATTAACGGACCTCCGGTCCATTTGCGACACATTTCACAATGACATGCTCCCAATTCTTTCTTAACGTTTTTTGCGGTGATCGTTATAGCACCACAAAGGCATTTTCCTACAACAGTAGTTGTTTCAGACATTTTTTTTCCTCTTGAATAATTGATAAAAATGGAATGGTATAAATTTTAACAAATAGCTTCGACTAAAAACATTCAAAAACAAAACACTGGAATCCTTAAACAAGCGACTTAAGCCGATGATATAGATTAACTATAACTGAGAGATTTGACACATCTATATCAGGTTTAATGTTGGGCATGATTTTTTTTTTGAAAATGCTTAGAAATCCGGAGAGGTAATATCAATTAATAAAGGAAGGGGACCTTTCATTTACTGACATTTCGGATATTGTATTCAAAAAATTTGATACTAACTACTTCATTTGTTTTTGTACATAGAGGGCCGTTTGAAAAATCCTCAATAACTCAATCAACAACGATGTCAAGTACTTAAAAAGTAAGCGGAGAATCAAAGGACTTAGCTTTAATCGACTGCATAAGGGATTCGCAAACAATCTCGTTCGGGTCAAGCTGGTTATCTGATTCTCCACCACTGAAATACTTCTCTGACGCTTGTCAAGTATCAGGAAGTGAATCGAAAAAAAAGCCAGGCTCCCTATCTTTTCAGATGGAAATCTGGCTTCGAAATTTCTCAAATCCACGCGGATATTATTTAATGGTTTCTTGTTGAGTTATGGCAATTTGCATTGATTGTTGAAGTTCTTCAATCCGATTGATATCAGATACCCCTTTCATCAATTCAGCCAACTCTTTTTCCGCCTTTTGTTGGTCCGCTTTCGAATTTTCCCAGTTAATATCCTCACTGGCTTCTGCCTGTGGTGTCAGAACGGTGATCTTGTTCTGACAAACCTCAGCATATCCAAAGTGAACCGCAAACTTCTTTTCCGCTCCAGCTAGCCTGTAACTGAGTATACCGCTTTTCAGACTGGTGAGAAGCGGTATGTGACCGGGTAAAATACCGAGTTCGCCAATGCTGCCAGGAATCGTCACATAATCCGCTGTGGTTTCCAGTAACACCTTTTCGGGTGTTACCACTTCCAGTGTTAGATTTTGACTCATATTGGTTTAATTATTGAAAGTTCTTGGCATTTTCAAGAGCCTCCTCGATGGTACCGACCATGTAGAATGCTTGTTCAGGAACATCGTCATGCTTACCGTCAAGAATTTCCTTAAATCCTTTAATGGTTTCCTCGATTTCAACGTAGACACCCTTACGACCAGTAAACGCTTCCGCTACGGAAAATGGTTGAGAAAGGAATTTTTGGACCTTTCTGGCACGCTCTACTATCATTTTTTGCTCATCTGACAATTCGTCCATACCGAGGATAGCGATAATGTCAAGAAGGTCTTTGTATTCTTGGAGAACGTTTTTCACACGCTCAGCTACTTCATAATGCTCCTCACCAACAACCAGAGGGTCGAGAATTCTGGAAGTTGAGTCCAGGGGGTCAACCGCCGGATAAATTCCCAATTCTGAAATTGGTCTTGATAATACACAAGTCGCGTCCAAATGAGAAAATGTTGTGGCCGGGGCCGGATCAGTCAGATCGTCCGCCGGTACATAAATAGCCTGTACGGAAGTGATTGATCCCTTTTTGGTGGATGTAATTCGTTCTTGTAGGGCACCCATTTCAGTGGATAGTGTTGGCTGATAACCAACCGCGGCGGGAATCCGTCCCAGCAGAGCGGATACCTCAGAACCCGCCTGGGTAAAACGGAAGATGTTATCGATAAACATCAATACGTCCTGACCTTGCTCATCACGGAAGTATTCCGCACAAGTCAAACCGGACAAAGCGACACGAAGACGAGCTCCGGGAGGTTCGTTCATCTGGCCGTAAATCAACGCGGCCTTGCTGATTACGCCTGATTCCTTCATTTCTTCCCAAAGGTCGTTACCTTCACGAGTTCTTTCACCTACACCAGCGAATACAGAGTATCCGCCATGGTGAGTCGCGATATTGTTGATCATTTCCATGATTACCACGGTTTTACCAACACCCGCGCCACCGAACAGCCCAATTTTTCCCCCTTTCAAGAATGGGCAGATCAAATCGAGTACTTTTACGCCGGTTACTAGCATCTCTGCCGAAGTATCCTGATCGGCAAATGTAGGAACTTCTCGATGAATTGGCCACATGTCTTTCGCATCGACCGGACCCATTTCGTCAACCGGTTCACCGGTTACGTTCAGGATTCTACCTAGTACCCCATCTCCGACAGGCATTCGGATTGGTAATCCGGTATCTACGACTTCCATTTGTCTGACCAATCCTTCAGTAGCAGACATTGCTACGGTTCTGACGGTGTTCTCACCAAGATGCTGTTGAACTTCCAGGACGAGGGTAATTCTCTTCTCGTCAATTTCAAAATCGACAGTTAACGCATCCAAGATCTTTGGAAGATGCCCATCTTCAAACTCAACGTCAACTACCGGACCAATTACTTGTATGATTTTACCTTTGCTCATTGATAGGCCTCTATTTTATCTTAAGTATTCCTATAACTGATTGCTTTCAATCGGTCTTTAAAAAAAATTGATGCTGTTTGCCAGAGTCTAAATCCGACAAACAGAAATTTATTAAAAGCTATTAATTGCTTACAGAGCTTCCGCACCGGAAATAATCTCAATAAGTTCGGAGGTAATCGCCGCTTGTCTAGCCCGATTGTATTGCAACTGAAGTTTGTCGATCATTTCAGCGGCGTTGGTGGTGGCCGCATCCATTGCCGTCATTCTGGCCGCATGCTCGCTGGCGTAATTGTCAAGTAACGCGGTATAAGCCTGGTTCTCCACATATTGAGGAAGAATAGACCGCAGAATTCCTTTAACATTCGGTTCGAAAGTGAATTCAGTTTCATCAATGCTTGCTCCCTTTTCCGGCGCTTCCACCGGTAATACTTGTTTGATAACAGGTTTTTGTGAAATGACGTTTTTAAATTTATTATAAACAAGGTATAGTCGGTTATACTCGCCGCTTTCATACTTACGAATCAATTCCCTCACCTTATCTGAAAGAGTTTTGGCCATCTCTAATTCTTTCAAGTCTCGATACGAATCGGCGATATCATATTTCCTGGCTTTAAAAAATTCACCGCCCTTTTTCCCAAAAGTGACCATTTCAACCGTTTCAAAATCAGCCGCATGATCAGGAATGTATTGAACAAGTTCTTTGCACAAGTTGTTATTTAAGCCACCGCAAAGCCCTCGATCTGTTGTGATCAATAGTACTACAGCCTTTCCTTTATCTCTCTGTTCCAGTAAGGGGTGGGCTGAACCCTCAACTCCGCCGCTCAGGTTGGAAATAATCGATCTTAGCTTTTCAGAGTATGGTCTCGCTTTAACGATATTTTCCTCAGCCTTTCTCATTTTGGATGCAGCCACCATTTTCATTGCTTTGGTGATCTGCTGGGTGCTCTTGATGCTGTCTATGCGCAGCTTGATATCTTTTAATGTTGCCATAACACCTAATTAATCCAAAGAGATTATGAAGCCAAATCTTTAGCATACTCATCTAAAGCTGATTTAAGTTTGGATTCCGTTTCATCACTGAGAGCGCGTTCTTTCTCAATCGTATCTAAGATATCCTGATACCTACTTTTTATAAAGGCTTGTAATCCTTTTTCGTAACCGGAAATTTGATTAACTTCAATGCCATCAACATAACCGTTGGATACAGCATAAATACTGATTACCTGCTCCTCCATTTTTAACGGTTGATATTGGCCTTGCTTTAGGATTTCAACCAGTCGTTCACCTCGACTCAACTGCTTTTGTGTCGCTTCATCCAGATCAGAACCGAATTGAGCAAACGCGGCTTTCTCCCGATATTGAGCAATATCCAACTTCAATTTCCCGGCGACTTGTTTCATTGCTTTGGCCTGAGCGGAACCTCCAACTCGTGACACGGAAATACCAACGTTAATCGCTGGTCGAACACCTGAGTTAAACAATTCGGTTTCCAGGAAAATCTGACCGTCAGTAATTGAGATTACGTTGGTGGGGATGTAAGCGGACACATCGCTCGCTTGAGTTTCAATGATCGGAAGGGCTGTAATGGAACCAGCACCCAATTTATCACTTAATTTACAAGCTCTTTCCAATAAGCGGCTATGTACGTTGAAGATATCACCAGGATACGCTTCACGTCCCGGAGGTCTTCTTAACAGCAATGATAATTGCCGATAAGCCACCGCTTGCTTGGACAGGTCGTCATAAATAATCAGGACCGGCTCACCTTTTTCAGCGAAGTATTCAGCCATCGCAACACCGGAGTAAGGTGCCATAAACTGCAACGGAGCTGGCTCACTGGCTGAAGAACAAACAACAGTGGTATATTCCATCGCACCGAATTCACTCAGCTTTTGTGTTACTTGAGCGACAGTTGAGTTTTTCTGACCAATAGCGACATAAATACATTTCACGTCTTGGCCTTTCTGACTGATAATTGTGTCAAGAGCAACCGCCGTTTTACCTGTTTGTCGGTCACCGATGATCAATTCACGTTGTCCGCGCCCGATTGGTACCAACGCGTCAACAGCTTTTAGTCCGGTTAACATGGACTCATGTACTGATTTTCTGGCAACGATACCAGGAGCGATTACTTCCATCCGTTTGTATTGATCGGTATTGATCGGACCTTTGCCATCAATCGGGTCACCCAAAGGACTGACAACACGCCCAAGGAGCGCGTTACCAACCGGTACCTCAGTAATCCTATTGGTTCTTTTAACCTGATCACCTTCTTTGATTGACTCACCGGAACCAAAAAGAGCGATACCGACGTTGTCTTCTTCCAAGTTTAAAATCATACCTCTGGTGCCGTCCGGGAATTCCACCAATTCCCCGGCCATGGCTTTATCCAAACCATATACACGCGCTATTCCGTCACCAGCGGTAAGAACTGTTCCTACCTCTTTGACCTCAACTTGAGAGTCGAATTCCTCGATCTGTTTTTGAATAATAGCACTGATCTCTTCAGCTCTAATTTTCATGTCTTAATTTCCCTTGGATATAGTTTCACGGATCAGGTTTAGTCTATTTTTGATACTGCCATCAAGCACCAAACTATCAATGGATGTAATTGCGCCACCCAATAGTGATTGATCAACATCGACAGAGAGAGTGATCTCTTTGCCAGTATACTCCGAAAGCTTTTTTTGCAGCTTTGACTGCTCAGGCTTGGTCAGACTGTACGCAACCACGACATTTGCGGAAGCTTTGCCTAGTTTTTGACTGGCTAAAGCTGAGTAGGCCGATGCGATATCAGCAATCATATTAAAACGATCTTTGTGAACAAGATATCGGCAATAGCGATTTACCAATTCGGTAAATCCTTTTGTAATTTCGTTGATTATGCCAATCTTCTTGTCTTTACTAAGCTTAGGTTCAAGGATTACATTTCTTAGTGAAAGGTTTTCTTCATAATGCCTGGCAACTTCAAGAATCTCCCCGCCAATGGATTCGATGTCATCATCACCGACCAGATTCAGCAAAGCTTTGGCATAGCGTTTTCCTACAGGACCACCTTTCATGTTTCCTCTAAGTTAAGCTATTTCTTTAATGACATTGGCATAATTCGAGATCAATGCCTTCTGTTCTTGACTACCAATTTTGTCAGCAATCAGCTGTTCCGCCAGCCTGATAGACTCGTCGACCAAAAAGGTACGGACGGCTATTTTAGCTTTAAGAACATCTTGCTCAATTCTGGCTTGAGATTGTTGCTCGATTTTCTTGGCTGTTTCTTCCGCGTCTTCAATCATACGCTTCTTTTCATCTTCGATTGCCGCTAATGATCGCTCTCGCATCTCTGCCATTTCTTTTTCAAGATTGGCCAGCTTTTGCTGATATTCGGCGAGTTTTGCTTCCGCTTCTTTCAGTTTGAGCTCAGCAGAATCCATGGTGTCTTTGGTGTTTCTAGCAGCCGAGGAAAGCATATTCGCGATGGGTTTTCTAGCAAACTTGTAAAGAAGATAAAGAAGAATTACAAAGTTGAGGCACTTGAAGAGAAAGTCCCGCATCTCATGACTCATGAAGGAACTAAGCAAATAGTCTCCGCCATGGCCTTCACCGGAAGCGGCAATTGCAAGCGTTGAGGTGCAGGCCAAAAATACGAAAGCTGTAATTATTTTTACCATAACATCTTACCTGCCAAAATAAGGGTAACAATAGCTTAGGCGAGAACTTTTGCTTGAATTGATTGAGCCAGGTCCTTTGAAAGTGCGGTGACTTGATCCATCGCTTGTCCTTGATCGGCCACGATCTCTTTCTCAGCAATATTCAACTTTTCTGAAGTTGATGCCTTAACCTGTTCCAAAATCTTGTTTGCTTCTTTTTTCGCGCTTTTAAACGTCTCTTGACGAGCCAGACGGATTTCCTCATGAGCATCGGAGAGTTTTTCCTCATAATCCTTTTCCAACGATTCAACGCTTAAGTTTAAACCATTGACTTTGTCCTTATTCGCGTTAAGTTTCATCTTTCTCGCCTCAATGGTGCGGATAATCGGCTTAAATAATAACATGTTTAAGAAAAACACCGTGATTACAAATACGACAAGAACAAACAGCGCAGTTGTCCACTCAAGGTGTAACAATCCGAAGTTAAAGACTTCACCCGCTGGTGCGGTTCCATGTTCCATAATTGCTTAAACGCCTGAAATATGAGTCAACTAGATTAATTTGACAAAAAGGAATGCGGTCTATTAATGGGCAATTGCTAGCAATGGGGTATAACGTCTGTCAATAAAAAACGTGCTTGCCATTTCGAAGCAAATGGGAAAAATTGACCAATGTCAAGTGGAGCGTGCTTTTAATATATTTTGCTTCAAAATGATAATTTAAAAAGCAGTGAAAAATCAAATATCTTTGTTTGTTCAATAAACGTTTATTCAACATTCATAAGGGTTACCTCAGAATGTCGCGGAAATTTCTGATGAGTAAAATTGACTTGGTTATAAGAAATACTGGTTATATTTTTCACTAAAAAACTATTCGAATTGCATCAGTTTTATACGGTGATGGAAAAAGCGATCAAGTAAAGCGATGAATTGGTTCATTTACTAATTGACTTAAAATATAAAGCGAGTGAACCATTTACTACAAAGTGAGCGATCAATTGAGTCAGAACCACTTAGTTTTCGGAAAACAAAATCTGATGTTGGGACTTGGTAAAAGGTGCCAAGGCCGGAATAGGTTTTTTTTAGCAAAGCGTTTAAAGAGATATGTGAATTATCTTAGGATCTGAAACCTAATGGAAATATGTGATATAATAGTTGTAGCGGCCGGATCGGGAAAGCGAATGTGTGCCGGAGTCAATAAAATGTTTATAGAGATCGATAATATTCCGGTTCTATATCGTACTCTGGTTCAACTCGATTTAACACCATGCGTAAAGCGCATCGTGGTGGTGATTAAAGAAAGTGATAAAGACGCGTTCGGTCAAATGCTGTCTGAGTATGGGCCCTTAACTAAAATCCAAGCCATACTTCCGGGAGGTAAAGAGCGTTCCGATTCCGTTAGAGTCGGGTTAAAATATGTTCTCGACGATCAGCAGTCTAATGTGGTGATGGTCCATGATGGCGCGAGACCGTTCGTTAGTTCCGGTTTAATCGTTCGGTTGGTTCAGGCAAGCTGTGTATCTGGCGCGGCCATCCCTGTGGTGAGAATATCTGAAACAGTGCGGCAAAAGACCGAGCCGGGCACCAAAGTGGTTGATCGTTCAACTCTGTATATCACTCAGACGCCCCAAGCCTTCCGCCACGAATTGATTAAACCGGGATTTTTCGACAATGGGCAATTGGAACTGCAATTAACCGATGAAGGTGCCTATTTGGAAAACATCGGCATTCCTGTCGAAATGATCGAAGGAGAAAAGCATAATATTAAATTGACCACCCCTGAGGATCTGGCTTGGGCCAAATGGATTCTTTCCCGGGATCAACCGCTGAATCAACTCAATAGCTCATAAGTTATGGACAAACGTGTATATATGGAAACTTTAGGATGCGCAAAAAACAGGGTCGATTCCGAGATTATGCTGGGTACTTTAGTGGCCAACCATTTCGACTTCACACCCGATCCGGCCGAAGCCTCTGTCATTGTTGTTAATACCTGCGGTTTTTTGACCAGTGCCGTCAATGAATCCATTGATCGGATATTGAGTTTGTCCGAGTTTAAAACAAAAGGTGCCTGTCAAAAACTTATTGTGGCCGGATGTATGAGTGAACGATATCGGGAAGCAATGCTTGATGAGTTCCCTGAGGTTGACGGGATAATCGGCACCAGTGACTATACGGATATTCTAACCTGTATTAACAACCTACATGAAGGGAAGGCACGAAAGGCATTTTTAAAGAAAAAGCCCTTGTATTCGGAAAACAATGCCCGCGCTGACCGAGTGCTATCGACCAAACATCATTATGCTTATTTGAAAATAGCTGAAGGATGCTCAAATATGTGCTCGTTTTGCAATATTCCAAAATTGAGAGGACGCTATCAAAGCAGGAGCGTGCGGAGTATTATTCAGGAATTTAACCATTTGATTGAAAAAGGGATCAGAGAGGTGAATTTGATATCTCAAGATTCTTCTTCTTATGGTCGGGATCTCAAGTCGGATGATAATCTATATGACCTGCTGAAACAAATTCTCGATCAGAATGATCAGGAGTTTTGGGTCAGAATATTCTATTCATACCCCAACCACTACCCCACCAAGATTATCGATTTGATGAAAAATGATTCCAGATTGGTACCTTATGTCGATATGCCTTTTCAACATATTGCTGACCCGGTTTTGAAAAAAATGAATCGGCGAATCACCGAATTTGAAATCCGAACAATGGTTGATAAACTCCTTTCCGGACTGGATACTTTGGCATTACGAACAACTTTTATTGTGGGATTTCCCAATGAAACACAAAAAGAGTTTCGGCACTTATTAAAATTCATTGAACAAGGTTATTTTAGTCATGTGGGAGTGTTCGCTTACTCAGCGGAAGATAATATCATGTCGAATGAATACGGTGATCCCGTTCCGGAAAAGGAAAAGTACGAACGACGTGATCAAATTCTTGAGTTGCAACAGTCTATATCGATGAAGAAAAATCAATCTCAGCTTGGCCAAGTTCAAAAAATTTTGTTAGAAGGAACATCAGAAGAAACCGATTTATTGCTGCAAGGCAGAAATCAGTTTCAGGGAGTTGATGTCGATGGAACCGTGTTGATAAACGAGGGGAAGGCAAGGGCCGGTGAGTTTCATCGCGCCGAAATCGTCGAAGCACACCCCTATGATCTAATTGGTCGGATTGTATAACGACAAACAATGACAATCTGCTTAGTGATAATTCTAAGAACAAATACTGAAAAATATGTCAGGACACAATAAATGGAGTAGCATCAAGCATAAAAAAGGTGCTACCGACGCCAAAAGAAGTAAGGTATTTACTAAGGTTATCAAGGAAATCACTGTTGCCGCGCGCATGGGAGGAGACGATCCCAGCGCCAATCCAAGATTAAGGTCAGCTATCGCTTTGGCTAAATCAGTGAATATGCCGAATGATAACGTTACCAAAGCAATCAAAAAAGGAGTTGGCGGTGATAAAAGTGAAAGCTGGGATAATATTAGCTACGAAGGATACGGACCCAACAATGTGGCAGTAATTGTCGAATGCCTGACTGATAATAAGAACAGGACTATTTCATCGGTTCGGGGGATTTTTGCGAAGAATAACGGAAATATCGGAGCGACTAATTCGGTTATGTATAAGTTTGATCGACTCGGCTTAATTGAAATCGAGCGATCAATAATTGATGAGGATACTTTGATGGAATATGTACTTGATGCGGGTGCTGAGGATATTGACACAAGCGATGAGGAGATCTTTGTTGTAAAAACAGCTCCTTCCGAACACTCCGAAGTGCTTAAAGCGCTTGAAGACAACGCGGTCGAAATCAAGAAGTCCTCAATCGAACCCATACCGCAAAACAGAATTATTATTGATGATTTAAATAAAGCCAATCAAGTGATCAGGTTTATCGATGCTCTGGAAGATGACGATGATGTCCAGCATGTCTTTAGTGATTTTGATATCAGTGATGAAGTGCTCCAACAATTAAGCTAGGAGATCCAACCAAAGTGCGAATTCTGGGTATTGATCCTGGTGTGCGATATACAGGATTGGGCGTTATCGATAAGGTCGGTAATCAACTTAAATGGGTCTTTAGTGAAACCATTATTACTGTGAAAGATAAAACACTTGAAGAAAAACTATTCAATATACATCAAGGAATTAAAAGATGCCTTTCCGCTCTTCAACCCGACGCGGTGGCGATTGAAAAAATATTTCATTCCGTAAATCCCCGTTCATCTTTAATTCTTGCCCATGCACGCGGGGTAGCGATGCTTACCGCGAGATTGATGAATCTGGAAATCAAAGAGTTCGCCCCCAATGAGGTAAAATCCGCAGTGGTTGGTGTCGGTCGCGCACCAAAGGGTCAGGTGGCCGCGATGGTCCGAGTGCTATTGAATTTGAGTCGACAAAAAAAGATTAGAGTGGACGAATCAGACGCGTTGGCGATTGCGATATGTTTTGCCAATACAGTGGATTTTCGAAAACTATCTCAAACGCCCTAGGGAAGAAGACGGTAGTATGGTACTCAGCATATATTTCTCCGGCTTTGGTGATGCTTAGTTACTTTTTTGCCAATCCGGGGCGTATGCCAATAGAACTTAACGATCTGATTATACGGGACATAAATCATTAACGGCAAAATGCGGGGCAATGAATACCCCATTTACACTATAAGATATAATGATAGCCTGGTTAAAAGGAACCGTTGTGCATATTGAGGGCTGTGAGCTTGTCTTAAACTGTGGCAACGTCGGATATCGTGTGGCCGTAGGGAGTAATCTTCTTCAATTATTGCGACTAAAAGTCGGAGATGAGAAAGAATTAGCGGTGTATACTGCTGTGAAAGAGGATGAGTTGAGATTATTCGGATTTGAATCGTTTGTTGCTCGACAGATTTTTACCGTTCTACTGACGGTTAACGGTATCGGCCCTAAAGCTGCCATGAATATTGTGGATCAGATTCTGCCTCATCAAATTGTCTCCGCGATTCAGCAAAATAATTATGACCCGTTTCTTAGTGTATCCGGGATAGGGAAAAAGACAGCGCAACGCATTGTAGTCGATCTGCAAGGCAAGATGAAAGATATCGCATTGGGTCAAGGCTATCAAGACCAGGCAAAAAGTCTCGCGAACTCTACAGATATGGCTAGTTCAAAAACGGATTTGATTATTGACGCAAAATCAGCTCTAATGAACTTAGGTTTCAATGAAAAAAAAATTCGTCGTGCGATTCAAAATCATTTTAGCGATACCATCGACTTGGATGAGTTGATTCGTCGGTGTTTGGGTGATTTGCATAATTAACAGGCTGTACCAAAACACTTTGAAAAAACGGATGAATATAGATCTTGGAGTTCATTCGATTCGGCGGAAAAAAGATAGATAAACAAAACGACAAAAGGATAAATATGGGAAGTCTAAATAAAGTTTTACTGATCGGGTTCTTGGGCCAAGATCCGGAGAAACGCGTTACATCAGGCGGTCATTCTGTAGTGACAGTCAATTTGGCAACAACCGAGCGTTTTAAAGACAGAGAGGGAAACAAACAAGAGAGAACGGAATGGCACCGTTTGGTTTTCTGGAATCTAAAAGCCGATCTCGTTGAACAATATTGCAAAAAAGGATCTCAGTTATATGTAGAAGGTAGCCTGCAAACTCGGGAATGGTTGGATAAAGACGGGAATAAGAGATATACAACGGAAATACAAGTTCGTAACCTTGAGTTTTTAGACCGCTTACCATCAGGTCAAGGAAATCATGCAAACAATCAACATGGTGGTTATCAACAGCCCAATCAGTCGGCCGCACAAACTTCCGGATCCTATCAGCCGCCGCCAGCAGCTAATAATCCTGCCGAACCACCGGTGAGTCAACAATCCCGGGAACCATCAACCGCGGCGTCGCAACCAAAAGTCGCTCCCGGTACCGATGATTTTATTGAGGATGACATCCCGTTTTAATGGCGCTTGATAACAACGCCTCAACGCGGTATTGAAGAATGGTTTGATACGTTACAACGCTGAGAGCCATTGCTTCACATCATTCAATAACTTGGTATAGGACTGAACCGGAATAAGTTCGTGTCCTGATTTTTCCAAATAACGCAGAAAAGTGACTTGTCTTTTTGAGAATCGGCATATGTCAACATATAAGCGTTCCTCCATGGTCTTATAATTGATATCACCTTTTAGATAGAAAAGAACCCATTTATACTCCAACCCGAATCGTTCCAATCGTTTATTGTCAATTCCGGAAGATATAAAATTGCTGACTTCCTCTATCATTCCCCGCTCAAGTCTCTCTTTCAACCTCACTTTGATTCGTTTCCTCAATAAGGCGCGGTCAATATATGTGAAATATATCCGTGTGGGAAAGTGATATAAGCGGAGTAAGTCTGACGATTTTTTTTTGCCTATCCGGGCTTTCTCAATGGCCCGTGCCATACGGCGCCTGCTATCTTTTTCCCAATGACGCGTTTTCCCGAGTCCGTTTTGCTCCAGTAAGTCGTAGAGTTCTTGCCGACTCAAGCGCTCCAGTGTCCCTGCTTGATAGCGATCGCTTGACGCATGTCTAAACTGGTAGTTCTCAATCAGAGCTTTGATATAATGCCCGGTTCCACCGCAAATAATCGGAAATTTGCGTCTGGAATGGATCTCATTGATGGCTTTCAGGGTTAAACGTTGAAACTCCGCAACAGAGAACTCCTCACTGGGGTCAAGAATGTCAATTAAGTGGTAAGGAATATCCCCATATTCATCAAGATCTTTTCCTGTGCCAATGTCCATTTTTCGAAAAACCTGTCGGCTATCGGCGGAAATGATCTCTCCTTTGATTGCCATAGATAACTGAACAGCCAGAGAGGTCTTCCCCGAAGCGGTGGGCCCCGTGATGATGATGATTTTGTTGTTGTGATTCATATGGTGGGTCCGAATGATTCCGCACGGATTGAAAAAATGTTTCACGTGAAACATTTTGCCGGAATGGAGGGGAAATATTCCCCGATAATAATGAAGCCAAAAATCGATTCTATCCGTTTAATGCATTTTTAAACGCTTCTCTCAAATTTAAATAGCGTTCTTTTAAGGATTTATGTGTTTTAACGGATTTGTAATCAACTTCATTTAAATAGCTAATGGCTTCCTTCTGAAGTTTATTTTCGTAGTAAATTTCAGAGATACTGATAAGAATTCTCTGCTTGTTGAGCTGGGAGGTATCAGGGAGATAGTAGACGCGCAATAATGTCCGAACTGCTTGATGATAGTCTTTTTGGGCACGTTTGATATGAGCTTTCAAATAAAGTGCCTCAACATACTTTTTGTATTCCCGGTATCGATTCACGTCCCCCAGTTCTTCTTCAGCTTTGTCCGGATCTTTTAGTAACAGATTATTGCTCGCGAGTAATAATCGCGATTCAAGTACCTGTTTTGAAGCCATTTTGGACTTCTTTAATTTTTCAAGAAGCTGGTTTGATTTTTCAAATTGACCGGAATTATAGTACACTTGGGAAAGAACAAAATTAAGTTCATTTTTTCGATATTCCCAAGGTCCGCTTTTTCTCTCATTATCGATCATTACAAGCGATGCCAGAGATTCCTTTTTGGTTTTCCCGCAATATCCGGATAAAATGATTCGGTCCTTGCGCTGGAAATCAGTTTCCGGACCTACAGAATTTCGTGCCAATGAAGAACACTTTTTGTATTTCTTATTGCTATAAAGAAGTTGGATTCGCTTATTGTGAATTTTCGTTTTTTGATAGCTAAAGTGTTTGGTGTAATATCCCATAACAATGTTAGCTTCTTCGGTCTTCTTGGCTTGAATATAGTAATCGGTAAGCAATACCGTTAAAGCAAATCGGATATCGGGTGTCAGATTTTCTTTTTTTAAAGCTTGATTCGACTCCTTTAGAAAAGAGGCATAGTCTTCATAAAGATAGGTGGCTAAAACAATATTATATATGATCGGACTTCTTTCTTCCGGTTCTTTGGCCAGCTCAAGGGCTTTATAGAATTGATTTTTGCATTTGACATACTTTTGCAGGCTAAAATAAGAATCGCCAAGGCTGAGATAATAGGTCAATCTTTTCTCCTTATCACGGGTATCTTTGAGAAGAGGAGGGATTGCCACGACCACTTTGTCATACATCTTATTGGCAAACCAGACCTTCAGGCGCAGGTTAATCAAATGATCGCCTTGTAGCTTCCTCTTCTCTACTTCTTTCAGGGCAATTTTGAGTTTTTGAGATCCCAATAAAGATTTTATTTTATAGCTAAAAATGTCATCTGTTTCTGCTTCGGGAAATTGATTGATTAGTTGAACCAAACGAGCGAATGATTTGTTTTTGTATAAGGTTTTAATTGCATTGCCGAAGGCGTCCCGTGATCGGGTGCCTTCCCAAATGGTCAAAAATTCAGCAATGGCTTCTTTATCCCGTGATTCATGCAATAAAGCCGAGGCTTTCATAAATCTAATTTCCCACCGCAGTTTCTGCGGTAGCTCGTCAAAAACGGCGGATTTTTCTAACACCAAAAATCGTTGATAATGCTTTAATTGGAATAGGGAATATAATTGGTGATAGATTGACCATGGTTTTCGATGCTCGGGAGTAGTGCTCAAAGTAGTCCGGAAGTATTCCTCGGCCACCTCAAAGCTGCTGTTTTTCAAATAGCTTAAGCCTAGATTATATTTTACCAACCATCGCTCTTTGCTTTCAGTCTTTACGGATAGTGCCTTCTGATACTCTCTTTCGGCTTTTTCTGGCTTAGCGTTAGTGAGATAGAAGTTACCGTTAAGGAGCGCGACATTAAACTTCATGGTGGGAAAACTATACTTTTCCGAAATAACCTGCTTGTGTAATTTTTTGAATCGTTCAAAATCTTTTAGATGTGAACGCACTTGATAGGCGGAATATATATAAAAATTGGAAGTTTTGGGAATACTGAAAAATGTTTTTTGAGCTTGTCTCCAATTATTTTGACGGATTTGACAGTTCAAGCGCAGGTATTTCAGTTCTTCATGAAATTGTCCCTGGTAATTCGCAAGATCGGTGGTTAAGGTTTTGATCGTATAATCCGTATTGCCCAGAATATAATCGATCCAGGCAATATTGCGGCTGAGCTTCTGGTAGTATGGCTTTGATACAAAATATCGCCTGGCGTCGGAAAAATGTTTTCTACTGAGTTTATAATCCCTCAGAGCATAATATATTATTCCACTAATCTCTTTTACTTTATAATATCGGTCGGAATGGCTAATGGTCTTCTGTTCAAACGCCTGCAGAAATTTTTTAGCATCTTGCCAGTTTTCCAGGGCAACAAGAGAAACTAAATAGGCATATCCAATTCTAACATCCCATTGTTCCCGGCTCAATTTGGAATCAATACCCTCCAAAAAATCAATGGTAGTTTGGTACTTTTTGTTTTTGAGAGTAATTAATGCTGAATAATAGATGGCATCCCGTCGAATATCAATGTCTGTTGCTTGATGTAAATGTGTGAAGTATTGAGCGCTGTCTTGAAGTTTCGAATCAGCAAATGCCACGCGAGCCATCCAAAGCGTAGCGAGTTCTTTGTAGTGATCAGGTTTGGCCAGGAGAGAACTAAACTCTTGCTTTGCTTTAACAAAATCGTTCTTTAAAAAGGCTTTAATTCCTGCCGCAATCACACCTTCGCTTCCTCGAAACAAACCGCCACTCAATGATGTATTGATGGAAAAGCCTTCCGGAAGCGACATATCATCAAGCTCAAGTTTTGGAAAAAAGGGATCATTGACCGGCCCTGGCTTTTGTATATCAAAAGTATGAGCTTTAAAGCCAGGTATGCTGCCCTTTTCGATATATGAGGACTTTATAACAACATTACGGGGTTTTAGCTCCTTTTTACTTCCAAATACCGAAAGGGTCGTATTGAGTAAAATTAATATCGGGAGTAAAAAACGGAGAGTTTTCATAGGCAATTGGATATGGGAATACGGAATATTTTTGGCCTTTCCAAGCGTTGAGATGGAAAACAAACTTGCGTCAAACGAATTAACAAACATGTTTACAATTTTGTTCGGATATTATAGGCGTGTCTGATAATGTCGATTAACTGGAGCCCTACTTCATCGGATTTCGGTCATGTTGCTAATCTTGGATTACCTTTCAAAAACGGCCAGATTCAGCCAAAACACAACGTTGGACGACAGCCATATATTCGATTTCGGGTATTCAGCCCTTGGTTTCGGCTGGTGTTTGGCAGAGGAGATAATTATAAAATCAGTGCTAGGCTAGTATGGGGAAAACGCTTTGTAAAGTGCCGTTAACTGGCTAGTTAAAAAGACATATTGGGATAAAAAAGCAAAGTGCCGGTATTGGGAAGACAATTAACTCCCCAGCACACATCACAAACTTGTTCCTCATGAGGGCACGTAGCCAAAAAAAACAGAAAAATGGAGGAATTTAGCTGCGTAAAGTGCGGATACCAAGACGATGCGGAGCTAAACGGAGCTAAAAATATTTTGGCTGCCAGGCAGCTCGTGTCATTTTGCGGAGATATCGGTTAACATTAGTTCTAACCCCAAGAATCCCCTGGATATCCATGGGAGTTGTCAAGAGTGTTTTACATGGAAAAACGCTAGTATTAGAAAAATCTAAAAGAAGTGGGATTAACAACTATACAATTAATCAATTGGTTTTTGACGTTTGGACAATAAACAATGAAAATTTCAGAAAAACTCACATACAGCCTGAAGCGGCAACTATTTGTCGCTGGGAATTGTGTGTTGGAAAATAAGGCAATTGCCTTTAAAACTGGCGAATTCTTAAAATCGTTAGCAGAAAAACTGGATGTCGATCTGGTATTTAAGGCAAGTTATAAAAAAGACAATCGATCCTCTGAAAAGTATTTTTCCGGGTTACCGCTTCAAAAAGCGCTAAAAGTATTTGAAGAAATCAAAAAAGAATTCGATGTTCCTGTGATATCGGACGTGCATTATCCCCATGAATTGGATGAAGGTGTCTCTGAAGTATTTGATATTTTGCAGATCCCCGCTTATTTGGTAATGCAGACAGAGTTGGTGATTAAAACAGCTAAAGTCGGAAAACCGATCAATCTAAAAAAAGCACAGTTTTTGGCCCCTGAAGGAATGAAAAATGTCTGCAAGAAAGTCGAATCCGTAGCTAATCAATCGATTATTCTGACTGAGCGGGGAACCTGTTTTGGGTATCGTGATTTGGTTGTGGATTTACGCTCATTCCATGTCATGAAATCGTTTGGTTATCCGGTTCTATTTGATGCCGGACACTCCATAAGAAAATATGGAATACCCAGCGCTGCTCCCACTGGTGGCACCAAGCATTTTTTACCTTCGCTGATGTCAGCAGCCGCGGCCACGGATATTTCCGGCCTTTTTATAGAAGTGCATCCGGATCCGAAAAATGCGCTGTGTGACGCGGCCAGTCAACTGAGCTTTGATGAAGCGAGCAGATTGATTACCAAGTATTTCAAGATCGCAAAATTTGTGAGAGAGCTGAAAAACGGATGAAACCGATAGCGATAATTCCGGTACGCTTAGCTTCTAACCGTCTTCCGAATAAACCGTTACTTAAGATAAATGGCAAAACCATGATCGTTCTGACCGTTGAGAAAGTGCTGGCGAGTGGTTTATCTTTTGTGGTGGTGGCAACGGATTCCGAGTTAATATATGAGGAAGTGAAGCCGCTTGAGGGGGTAATACCCGTTATGACTTCACTCGGACATACCTGTGGAACAGAGCGTGTGCTGGAAGCGTATGAAAATTTAAAAGGTCGACTTGGTGAGTTTGATGTAATCATAAATGTACAGGGTGATGAGCCGTTTATTGATCCTCAAATGCTTAGAGATTTGATAAAGGAGCTTGAAAAAAGAAAAGATCAGGCAGAATTCTGGACAACGGTAACTGATTTGCCCGAGCATGAAGTTGAAGATGAAAATGTGGCAAAAGTTGTGACGAATTTAAAAAACAACGCTCTGATATTTACTCGTGAGCCTTTGAAAGGCGCGTATAAACATACCTCCGTGTATATTTACACGCCAAGTTTCTTACAAAAGTTTTGTAGTCTCCCCCACTCTCCACTTGAGGAGTCCTACCAACTGGAACAAATGAGAGCACTTGACCACGGCTATCATCTGAATTGCATTCGACTGCCATACGATGCTGTTTCGATCAACACTATTGAGGATCTGAAAAAAGCCAACATTCAGGACTACGAGCTTTATCTTTACGAATAGCCATCAGAGAAGTCCTCTGATGGCCAAAATCTCTTCTTTTTCCGTTATAATCGCAAACCTCTTTTGTCACCCATACAACTTGGCAAGCTTGTCGGTGTCTCAGAAATACCATGATTGATACAATAGGAATAATAGGCGGCTCCGGCCAGATGGGGCAAATGTTTGAACGGCATTTCAAAGCATTGGGAAAAACCGTTTTGATTTCGGACATTGAATCCCAACAAAGCGAAAAAAAGTTGGTGCTTAATTGTGAGCTGATTATTTTGAGTGTCCCCATTGAAGTGACACCCACGGTAGTCAAACGAATCAAGCCCTGGCTGAAAAAAGATCAACTGATTTCGGATTTTACATCTGTAAAAAACAAAGCAATACCGGCAATGATGAAAACCGATGCCTCAATCATATCATCTCATCCAATGTTTGGCGGCATGCAAGATATGTCCGGTCAAAACATAATACTGCTTCCCGTTCGAGAGGGTAAATTCTTAGCCAAGTATAAACGATTGTATCAAGATCTGAAATTGAATATCACCATTATGGAAGATTGGAAAAAACATGATGTATCGATGAGTTTTATTCAGGGGCTGATGCATTTCCTTCATATTGTTTTTACTCAAACTTTAAAAGCCAAGCAGGTAGATTTGGGAGCCATTTTATCGATGTGTAGTCCGATTTACCAAGCTAACTTCGCATTTGTATGTCGTATTTTTCAAAGAAATCCACTTTTGTACACCCACATTTTGATGGATAATCCGGAGAATGTGAGCGTTTTAAAGAAATTCATAGATGAAGCGCAAAAAAGCCTGAAGCTGATTCAAAAAAAAGATGAAAAAAAACTCCAGCGGCATTTTTTGGAATATCGTGACTATCTGGGTGAGTACGGTGAAATATTTAGTGCCCAAAGCGACTATTTGGTCGAAAAATTAAGAGTTCAGAATCTTTCCTCATTAATTCATGAAAAATAATGAACTCCAGGTTTCACTGTCCTATTGGCCAGTTAAGTTCTGGTTTCCATTATAGCTTTTGATTCGGATAGAACACTGTGCTAGGATCGCCCTGACTTTTTGAGTGAACCCATTCCGACTTAACTGGAAAATCATTTTGGTTTTCCCGCCCACAGGGAGATGATTCATGAAACAAGAAGGGTTGAGTTTGATGGAATTGATGATTGCGTTGGCCATAGTTGCTATAATAGCCGGTATGGCATTTCCAAAATATCAAAAAATGGTAGCACGCTCAAAACAGACTGAAGCCAAAACCATACTTCAGGCCATCTATATGGGACAAGATGTTTATAAAACCTCAAATCAAACCTATGCAGACACGATAGACGATTTAGATATACAAATTCCGACCGATGTCAAATATGCCTATTCAATTACAACAGATAACAACGGAACTACTTTTGAGGCCAGAGCCTTGGCAAACATTGACACTGATTCCATCATTGATGAATGGGTTATCGATCACAATAATAATCTGGAAAACAGAACCAATGATGTGATTGAATAAGCCAATACAGAGATTTACTGCGGAACTAATGTGATCAAGTAAAAACGGACACAAAGTTAAGTTGTATTTTTTCTACTGCGTCAGATTTCGATTGTACTGATCTACCTGGCTGATATTTAATTAATACTTTGAACCTATTGAAGACATACCGTCTCACGATTTTCGTTTTATTCACCTTAAATTCGACTTCTTTAGGCACTTTTCTTAATATTTCAGTGGATGTATTTCGTTAGTTTTGATACCGTATGCCTTATATTAAACCATATAAGGCATACGGTATCAAAATGACTAATCGCTCACCAGATATGATAGTGCATTTGTTGCACTCAAAAAAAGTAGTAACCTTTGATGAGGTACAAATCGCTTTGGGAGCCGCATCTCGTGCCACCACCTTTCGATACCTCAAACAGGTACCGTATATGCGAAGCTATAACTATAACGGTCGTTATTACACCCTGCGTGATCTTACCCGTTTTGATCGTTGGGGGCTTTATGTGGATGGAGATGTTTGTTTTTCCCAGGATGGAAAGTTGGATGTCACCGTGAAACGCCTGATTCAGGACTCTGAAGCGGGAATGACACAACGTGAACTTCAGAGTTTGTTGAAGGTTCGAGTACAAGTTGTATTGCTGAATGCAGTACGTCATCGTAAGATTCAGCGAGAGCTGATTGATGGCATCTATCTTTATCTTCACTGCGATCCATCCACCCGAGACCTTCAACTAAAAAGCCGCCGTGATCGTATTGTTTCCCATCGTTCTCCCCAGACCGTTGTAGAGGTGGACGAGCATATTATCATTGAAGTGCTATTGGTTTTGATACGACACCCCGGCCACCACCCTATCGATGTTGCGAGGGTTCTTCGAGGACATATTCCGCCAATACCTTTGGAGCAGATCAGGGAGGTTTTTTCCCGATACGACCTGGAGGAGATCGGTAAAAAAAGGACTCTACGGATTCCTGGAGCTCTTTCACGACCACACTTATGCGGCTGGATGGTCGGCAACAAAGATTATACGTGCTACTATTGGTAATGGTAACCGGTTACCCCAAGTTGATTTTATTGCCGAGGCTGAGCGGTGTCGGAGGTGTGATGCCAACTTGAAAGCACAGAAGAGTAAAAAGCGTATTGTGTCTACCAGAGAGACTGGTACCATTGAAGCCAGAGAGATTTGCAAAGTTTGTTCCGGTGATTCGTCTCATCCGGTGGAGATTTCACGAACACTCGGAGACTGGGGCGTGCCAATTTAGGGCGCGACCTTGAAAATCAACCGGCACAAGCGGTATTGATTTCAAATCTCAATCACCCCGATTATGTAAAAACTATATGTGGATCTCTTGATAATCTTCCCGGCGCTGTTGCGGAACTTGACTGTGGTGAATCCATACAAAAATCTATCCTGCACCGCAGCAACAAGGATACGGCACTAATGAAGTTTATTCATGCTATGGTCACTGATGAAAAAAAGCAGGATAAAAAGGTTGCAACTGAAATCTGACGCGGTAGTGAATTGTGCTCATTTTGAGAGACTTTTTTTAATTCTTTTTTGAAAACATCCAAACACCGCTCGATCAATTCGTGTTCGTTTTCTAATATTTCATCCCATTTATTGCTAAACATAGGCAGGTCCTTTAAATAGAGCTGATTAGATGACGTTCAGCACACCTGTCACTTTAGTTTCACCCCCTCTAGCCATTAACTTTTATTGGGTAATTCAAAATGAATTTAGATGAATAATTGAATGTCCGAATTACAGGCAAACTCAAGAAATGTAGCTGCCCCTGCTGTTTCTATTCCATCAATTAAATCTTCTTTTTTGATATTAAACAGATCCATCGTCATTTGGCACCCGATCATTTTAACGCCACCTTCAATGCATGCATCTCGCAATTCCTCCAATCCCGCCACGCCTTTTTTCTGAAACGCTTTTTTCATCATTTTGGTAGCGGCAAAATCAAATCAGGGTACATTGGAGGTCACCAATTTGGGAATTGGCCAATTTACCTTTTGGAACCATTCAGGACCAAAAGGCATTTGAAATGGCATTGCGGGATTTGCTCCCGGCGAAATTGAAGCTTCAATTTTAGGCCTCAAAATCGACACCCCATAAAAGGTAAAAAAAATCTGAACGTCTATATCCAAAGCAACTGCGGTAGAACCAAGAATCAACGGGGGATAAGCCCAATCCAAAGATCCCTGTGCCGCAATAATCGCCATTTTCTTTTCTTCAATCGCCATAAAAGCCCTCCATTATCCATTGAAATTGTTGAAAAATATCACAAAAAAGTAAAACACGGAGCGCATCAACTGTCTCGCGGATCCATATAATATTTGAATCAACCAGCGTCAGAAACTTAACATTACCTAAGGCGAATTCCATCATGTTCTTCTGGCTGTAGTAGCCGTTATCGGTGACGATCAGAGGCTTTTCCGAATTGAGACACTTGAGTTGTGTCAGAGTGTTTTCAATGGAGATGACATCCGGAATATTACCGGGTTGCTTAGAGAAGGCTATCGGTTCGCCAGCTTTGACGGAATATAAGGTCAAAAGCTTGATCGTGTTGAGTCCGTCGCCATCCTTGTTGAACCCCTGCCGTGCCTCCGACTGATTTTCAGAGTAGGTCGAGGTCGTGGTAGAGTCAAACGCCAGCACAGGAGACTCCCTCAGGCGTGCCGCCCGAGCTGAAAAATAGCACTGAACGCCTTTCTCATTGCGACCCACATCCTTAAACAGCTTACCATAGACGTCTTCAGTGATCGCTTCTCGATAGGGAAGAGGGTGCATCACCTGCCAACTCTCAAGACGCGGCAGCGTGTTGCCACCGGAACCGATCCGGTAGCGTGCGACAGAAAGTATCTTTGCCGCATCACCCTCGCTGAATGAAGAACGTATATCATTATCAATGCCGGAAACCTTGCCAACCCATTCCAGGATGTCCGTGAGGCCGGTATGCCGACGTGTTGCCCCGGCAATGCCTCCTTCGCCTTTGCGTTTTTTCGGACGAGTCGTCACAATTTCTTGTGTTCCCGACTTAATTTTTCCCTTGAGCTTCTGACTGACCGTATAGGTCTTTCTGATCTTTTCGTCGTAGGCCTTCATCCGTTCATAGACGTAAATATCACCATTCGGACGCTTTTCACGTCGTTCTCCGACATGAGTTTTTCCTGTTATTGGTTTAGCCATGCGTAAACTCCCTTTAAGATATGCGTATAAATATAATACGAACACGTTTAAAAAGCACGGTTTTTCAATTAATTAGAGCTTATAGAGTTGTGTTTTGTTTAAAGTGTACGCTCTATCCGATTTTCAGATATATAAAGACGGCAAATAATGAAGGAAGACAAGTTACTCTTGCTGACATGCAG
>CAZJUM010000006.1:0-29819 GCA_964549175.1 uncultured Pseudomonadota bacterium
TAAACAAAGGGGTACGCCACTTCACTCTCAAACACAAGAATCAACTATAACTCCTCTTATTGTAATAATTGCTTTTGATGAGTGCATACGACGATTAAAATAGTGCCCGCGTATCTTGAGAATTCCATCAATTCTATACATCCAAATTTTGGAATCATCATTGTGCTTTTCATTCAGAGAAAATAGCATTCCTGTGCATTAATAGATAGTCAGTTTAAAATCATCGGCATTCTTTTGTAAAGGTTTCTATTCACAAGGAAAATTACGGATGGATTTTTCTTCCGGGTAGCATTCTAGCATTTCGCTTTTCAGATCGCGGAAGTCAGTATGCGAGCAATGAGTACCAGGCACTGATGGGTAAATACAGGATGACGGCGAGTATGAGCGGGAAAGGCGACTGTCGGGATAATGCCGTTGTTGAAAGCTTTGAGGAACGCTTAAAACAGAACCCATCTATCCTCTTTTTAGAATAATGGTTATCAGATAGGAAATACCGGCAATAATGATAATAGTTGGTCCGCTTGAGAAGCTAAAGTGAAAACTGAAAAAAAGTCCGACGCTGATAAAACAAATGCATAATAGAATAGCCAAAGCCATCATTTGCCATAATTTTCGAGCGTATTGCCCGGCGATAGCCGCCGGGAGAGTGAGCAACGCGATGACCATGACAATGCCAACGATGCGAACCAGTAATACAACGGTTAAGGCGGTGACACACAGCAGGGTGATGTAATATATACCCGTGTTGATTCCTCTCAATCGCGCAAACTCTTCATCATAACATACCGCCACCAGTTTATTGTAAAATAACAAAACCGTAAACAGAACCACGAGGTTCAACACGATGACCAGATAAACATCAATTTCTGAAATCAATAAAATATCACCAAACAGATAGCTGGAAATATCGAAACTCCCCGGGACTCTATCGATGAATAACAAACCGGCCGCCATGCCTATGGCCCATAATGCCCCGATCACGGTGTCTTCTCGTTGTTTACTGTAAAGACTCACCAATCCGATAACTACGGCGGCGAGGCAGGCGACAGCTACAGCGCCGTAGATGGGATCACACCATTCCCAGCCGATGACTTGCTGAAGATAGAGCCCGCCACCGATGCCGCCGAAAATACAATGGGAAATCGCGCCCGTCAAATAAGAGATTCTGCGGGTTACAACAAAGGTTCCTATAACGCCAAAAGTAAAACTGGCAAAAATCCCGACAAATAATGCCAGACGCAGAAAAACAAAATCCGGATCAGTTAAAGCCATCCAAAACTCAATCATAGAGATGCCCCTCTTCGCTACATCGGTGATCATGCCGTATCATGCGTAAATCGCCTCCATAAATTTCTCTGATAATGGCACCGCTTACCTCACTGGTTGGGTGAACCGCAACTTTCCGATTGACGCAAATGACGCTTTTAACCACCCGCGACACAAAACCCAAATCATGGGAAACCAAAATAACGGTCATCCGCTGGTTGAGCTTTTCTAAAATATCGAAGAGGGATTCTTCAGCACCGGGATCGATATTGGCCATGGGTTCATCCAGCAGCAATAATTCGGGTTCACAACATATGGCACGCGCCAGTAAGGCTCTTTGACGTTGTCCGCCTGATAAGTGAGCGATTTGTTTTTGAGCGAGGTCTGCCAGAAGCACTTCTTCCAACGCGTGACGGGCTATTTCCCGATCTTTTGGGGAATATTTCCCCGGAAAACCATTGCCCAGTCGTCCCATTAAAACGAGGTCAAGTACCGTAATTGGGAAACTCATATCAAAATTCATATATTGCGGCATATACCCGATCGACTTTCTGGATTTTCGGGGAGACCTGCCCAGTATTTCAATTGATCCCTGTTCCGGCTGAATCAATCCCAAAAACAACTTGAGCATGGTTGTTTTGCCACCGCCATTGGGTCCCACAATGGTGGCAAAGTCGTGGTGTTCTATTTTAAAGCTAACATTGTCCAAAACCGTTGCCTTTTGGTAAGCAAAGGAAACATTGGCTAAAGCCAGATCATAGCGTGTTGGTGAATCCATGCACTCCCCCAATGCAATTGATGTAATTCGACGGGTTATATTCGGTTAAATTATAAAAATTTAAATCTGATCTGACAGTACACCCTGTTTTGAACTTGAGTTGTCAGTTACTTTATGTCCTCCGACAGTAATTCCATCTATAAGAGGTTGAATTTCCGGAAGGGTCATATTGATGCCTTCCAGGTTGATTGCATCGAATACGAACTCAGGCAATTGCCTTTTAGCTAAGTGAATTACAAGTTTCTTGTGAGAAGTCATTCCCCAATATTGATCTACTAATTCCATTTTTTTCACTTTTGAATTCACTCCGAAATGATGCGGTCAGTAAAGGCGGACACAAAGCTAAGCTGTGTTTTTCTTGACTTCATTTTCGAAATCATTTGGGCTGACATACCCCACGAAATGAAGCCCCCCATTGCTATGGAACATCGTATTCAATGGCATCTCTACGGGCTTCCTCCCCGATTGAATCATGTTTTTATGCGCGCGGTAGTCGCTGTTATTCTGGTGATATGATTAAATATCGCGTGGTGCTCTGTGGTGTTTTTCCGGTCGCGATTGATTCAATATGAAGATCTAAGCTATTCGGAAAGACTTGAGGTTTCCACTTCCAAAACCTCTCTATTTTTTAACCTGACTATCTACTATTAACATCCCAAATTTGCCAATAATGCCTGTCATCCCCGCGAATGCGGGGATCCGGTTAGATGCGTTGTTTTGAAGACTAAACACAGACTATCATCCCTGCGGATGTGGGGATCCGGGAAACCATTTGGTTTCTTAGACTTTTATTGTTAGATTCCCACTTTCGTGGGAATGACAGGGGTGATCAAAGAAAAAGGGCTACGAATTGTACATAATCAGTTTTTTTGAAGTGCGGATTATATCCGATAATTCCGCTCTATTCTTGAGTGTTTCTATTGTAGCATCCGGTTTTCGGGTATCCACAGCTACTTTACTCGTTCAACATATTCCCCTGTTCGGGTATCTATTTTGATTTTTTCATTTTGATTGACAAACAGGGGCACATTAACAGTGGTTCCCGTTTCCAGTGTCGCCGGTTTTGTTGTATTGGTCGCTGTATCTCCTTTAACCCCCGGCTCGCAATAAGTGATTTCCAGTACTGCAAAATTAGGTATTGTAATCGAAACGGCTGTTCCTTTATAAATCAAAACATCGACCATCATTTGCTCTTGAATCCACTTCCAGGCATCACCGATGGCATCCTTATTGATTTCATATTGCTCGTACGAGCTATTATCCATGAAATTGTATACATCATCCGCCGCATACAAAAACTGCATCGATTTTTCAACGATATCCGCGGGTTTTACTTTTTCACCACTTTTATAAGTTCGATCGATCACATTGCCCTGTAATAGGTTTTTTAACTTTACTCGATTGAAAGCTTGTCCTTTTCCCGGCTTTACAAATTGGTTTCCTACTATGATATAGGGCTGTCCGTCGACTTCGACTCTTAAGCCTTTTCTAAATTCTGAAGTGTCGTACATAAGTATCTCTGAGATATTGGATATTGCTTGGTGTGTTTTTATTTCAAGAGAATGGGGATTCTCACACAGATGTGAAAAAAGAGCAACGATGATATAAAACCAAAATCCACGACCCAAAATAATGGTTTGAGTTTTTTCTCCTTTTAAGCGCTAGTCGATTAATTAGGGGTGATTAAATCTTAGATTCAAGTCTTATTCTTTTACCTCTTCCGAATCAAGGAAAACGCCGGTAAGCTTTTCAACAGGGTGTCGGCTTGGGTGGGCTTTTGACAGCCGGACTCCATAGCTCTTCGAGATTATGGAGCACCGCGAATGATAGGGAGCGACGCTTTCCCCAAGGGGACTGTTTCCGGGAAATTTATTTAGAGAGCGACGAGACGCACAGTAGACGACTTTGGCGCTTACCGAGTTTATTTCACGCGATATACCCTGAGATCAAAGAGGGCGTTATGGTTCTGAAAACCAACTTGAACTTTTTGGAAACAGACCGCCAGTTTTTCATCTCCCATCGCCCTTCCGGGGAATGGAACTCGGAGGCGATTTTAAATCAAATCCGCCTTCATTGGGATATCGAGATGGGGGCTTTTGGTGTCAAAGATCAAACGTTTCAAGAAGGCAAGGGCTCGGTATAAAACGGTCAAGGGGATGATGGCTCATGCCACCATGTTGAATTTTACCCGGAATTGTCTTTCCGTTTTCATAATTTATTCAACAACTATCTTTTCGGGGCATAATTGTTGATCGACATGCTTTTTGGATTGACAGATTGATTTAGTATGGAATAATCTGAAAAGTTAAGTTTCCTATCTAAATAGAATCCTAAAAAACATGACAAGTGCCATGGGACCATCCTACCTAAAATTGATTAATCTATTACCTCCAGCTTCCATAATATCTTGAAATTTATGTTTTTTAAAAGCTTTTTCTTTAATCAGCCAACAAAAACCTAATTAGACAAAATTAGGTAAAAAAAATTATACTTTTGAGATATCCTTTTTTGATTTTTCATCAAGAGGACAAATACCCTTTTTGAAAAGGTTTAATACATCTTTAATTTTATAAAATCAGATGGATAGAGTTTCATCCGGTCTTTCCAAAGAGTTGCAAATGAATGTTAGTCCTTATATCCAGCGTCCCAGAGTCGATTTTGGTAAGATTAATACGGTCCTTGCCCCACCGTCCTTACTCAAAGTTCAAAAAGACTCCTACAATTGGTTTTTGCAAAAGGATGTGTCACCCGAAAACCGTCTTAAACAGGGATTAGAAGCTGTTTTTTGCTCTGTGTTTCCAATTTCTGATTTTGGGGGAACATGCACATTAGAGTATGTTTCTTATCGATTGGGGGAACCTAAATACGACGAAACCGAATGCAAGATACGCGGTATCACTTATGCGGCACCGATTCGAGTGTCTTTGCGATTGATCATTTGGGAGAAAGACGAAAAATCGGACCGCAATGTTCACGATATCAAAGAACAAGAAATCTACCTTGGTGAATTTCCATTGATGACTGAGATCGGTTCATTCATCGTAAACGGAACAGAACGTGTTATTGTTAGCCAGCTTCACAAATCATCAGGTGTATTTTTCAGTCACGATCAAGGAAAAACTCACTCTAGTGGCAAACTATTATACTCAGCCGGGATTATCCCCCAACGTGGTTCATGGGTCGATTTCGAATTTGATATCAAGGGCCTTTTATATGTCAGGATTGATCGGCGCCGGAAGTTTTTAGCGAGCATACTGCTAAAAGCATTGGGATTCAGTGGTCCGGAGTTATTAAATATATTTTACTACACTGAAACAATCATTCTAAAAGAAGCCCAAACTCCGGTTGAGGATCAGGATGAAAGGAAGTTTTTTAAGCATTTCGATTCACAATCATCACAAAACCAACGTGCGGTCGATGATATTATCCATCCTGAAAATGGCAATGTGATCGTTGCCAGAGGGAAAAAGATAACTAAGGCTTCGATCAGAAAAATTTCGGATGCGAAAATCAATACAATCGCAACCAATGTTGAAGATATTATCGGACGATACAGTCTTAACGATATTCAGGGCAAAGATGGTGAACTTATCGTTAAGAGTAATGCTCCTATCACCGAAGATATTTTAGAGCGGTTATTAGAAAACGAAATTGACCAAATAACGCTTCTTTATATTGGTAACAAAACAATCGGAACCTCGTTTAGGAACACATTGGCGGCCGATAAAGTATTTACCAGCCAGGAAGCTCTAATCGAAATCTATAAAAAGATGAAACCGGGTGATCCTCCAACTATTGAGGTAGCGAAAAACTTAGTAAAGAACATGTTTTTCAATGCAGACCGCTACGACTTATCGGCAGTTGGAAGAATGAAAATAAACAAGAAGCTGAACCGGGATGTCGAAATTGCTCAAACCACATTGCGGAAAGAAGACTTTCTCGCGGTGGTCGAATACTTGCTCCGTTTAAAAGATGGGGCAGGCGGAACGATTGATGATATCGACCACTTGGGTAATCGTCGGGTTCGTGGTGTCGGTGAACTCCTTGAAACCCAGATGCGAATCGGTTTGATTCGAATGGAGCGTGCGGTTAAAGAAAGAATGTCACTTCAAGAGACAGAGACAATGATGCTTCATGACATTGTGAATTCAAAACCGGTTTCCGCGGTTATCAATGAATTTTTTGGAAGCAGTCAGCTGTCACAATTCATGGATCAGACCAATCCACTATCCGAAATCAATCATAAAAGGCGCTTGAGTGCCTTGGGACCAGGAGGTTTAACCAGAGAGAGAGCTGGCTTTGAGGTTCGGGACGTCCACACCTCACATTATGGTCGGATTTGCCCTGTTGAAACCCCGGAAGGACCAAACATCGGCCTTATCTCTTCAATTGCTACTTATGCCAGACTCAACGAATTCGGCTTTATTGAGACCCCATATCGTAGAGTTAAAGAGAGTATGGTATCCGATAAAATAGTCTACTTATCAGCCATAGATGAGGGTCGATATAAAATTGCCCAGGCGAACGCACTGCTGGACGAAAACAATAAATTGATTCGGGAATTGGTCCAAGCTAGAATTGGCGGGGAATTCAAGATGATTCCCAGGGAAGACATCGAGTATATGGACGTTTCTCCGAAACAGCTGGTTTCCGTGGCGGCCTCATTGATTCCATTTTTAGAGCATGACGACGCGAACCGCGCGTTAATGGGGTCAAACATGCAACGCCAGGCTGTACCGGTTGTGAAACCTGAAGCGCCATTTGTCGGAACCGGAATGGAATATCAAGTGGCCCACGATTCAGGATCTTGTGTGATCGCAAAACGAACCGGAAGGGTTGACCGAGTTGATTCAGAGCGGATTGTGGTTGAGGCGGAAGTGGATTTAACTTCCGATAAATCGGTTATTGAGGCTAATGTTGATATCTACCATCTGAGAAAATACCAGCGATCCAATCAAAATACCTGTATTAATCAACGACCCCTTGTTTTTGTGGGAGATCGAATCCAAAAAGGACAAATTATCGCGGATGGCGGAAGCTGCGAAAACGGGGAATTGGCTCTTGGGCAGAATATCTTGATAGCATTCATGCCTTGGAACGGATACAACTATGAAGACTCCATTCTGGTTAGTGAGAAAGTCCTGCATAAAGATCGCTTTACCTCAATTCATATTGAGGAATTGGAGGTATTGGCTCGCGACACGAAATTGGGAAAAGAGTCGATTACACGTGATATCCCTAACGTCAATGAGCATTCATTAAGAAATTTAGATGAATCCGGGATTATACGCATCGGAAGTTATGTTAAAACCGGTGATATTTTGGTGGGGAAAACAACACCAAAAGGCGAGATGCAGCTAAATCCCGAAGAAAAATTGCTGCGAGCAATTTTTGGCGACAAAGCGGGTGATGTTCGAGATACTTCGTTGCGAGTTCCTCAAGGCATTCAAGGTGTTGTGATTGACGTTAAAGTTTTTAATCGGCGAGGTGTGGAAAAAGATGAAAGGACCAAACAAATCGAAGAAGTCACGCTCGAAAAACTCAAGTCCGATTACCATGACGAGATTCGGATTGTAAAAAACAATCTGATAAACATCGCAATGCCATTGGTAGAAAAACAAGCATTGCAACATGATATTTTGTCTCCGGAAACGCACGAGTTAATCATTCCGGCAAATGAAGTCATCACCAAAGAAATATTTGATAAAATTCCGATCAAAGCATGGACCGATATTTCTGTCAAAGATAACAATGTCAACGCCCAATTGCAGGTTATATTAAGAAATGCGGCATCGCAGATTGAACTGCTCAAGAATATTTTCAACAGTAAAATAGAGCGGGAATTCAAGACCGATGATTTGCAACCAGGCGTTATTCGGGCGATTAAGGTCTTTGTGGCAATGAAACGACGACTATCGGTCGGTGATAAAATGGCCGGACGTCACGGAAACAAAGGTGTTATTTCCAAGATTATTCCATTGGAAGAAATGCCGTACATGGAAGATGGGAAACCAGTTGATATCGTATTGAATCCATTGGGGATTCCATCACGGATGAATGTCGGACAGGTCTTGGAAACCCATCTCGGTTTGGCGGCTAAAGGGGTTGGTGATCAGATCAATCAAATGCTCGCGCAGGCATCTCCTACTCATAAAATCAAGAAATATATTCGGGAAATATATAATACCAAATACATTACTGAATACCTGAATTCTCTGTCTGATGAAGATTTAATACGATTCGCCAAAAAACTTCAAGATGGTATTTTTATTGCCACGCCTGTATTTGATGGTGCGACTGAAAAGAATATTCACAAATTACTGGAAAATATGAATGTCGATCAAACCGCCCAAATGGTCCTGCATGATGGAAGAACCGGTGAAAAATTCGATCAAAAAGTAACTGTCGGATATCTCTATATGTTAAAGCTTCACCATTTGGTTGATGACAAGTTACATGCTCGATCAATCGGACCGTACTCATTAGTGACGCAACAACCACTGGGTGGGAAGGCCCAGTTTGGAGGTCAACGATTTGGAGAGATGGAAGTCTGGGCACTTGAGGCATACGGAGCAGCATACACACTTCGTGAATTATTGACTGTCAAATCCGATGATGTCGCAGGAAGAAATAAGATTTATGAAGCCGTTGTTAAAGGAAATCACGATACAAAAACAGGTATTCCTGAATCCTTTAAAGTGTTGATCAATGAATTGAAATCGCTATGTCTTGATTTTCAGTTGATTAAGGACAAAGGTTTTTTTGAAAAAGAGTCTTCATTTACATAAAGAAGAATTAAATTTTACATCATTATTGATTTTATTTCCCTCAAATTCAGGAGGTATTCTTGAGCAACTTACTAACTTCCGAGAATATCGATCCGCAAGATTATTACGCGGTTCAAATTAGCTTGGCGTCATCGGAAACCATCACATCTTGGTCACATGGCGAAATCAAAACATCGGAAACCATTAATTATCGCACTTTTAAACCTGAGCGCAATGGCCTGTTTTGTGGAAAAATATTTGGTCCTGTGAATGATTATGAATGTATTTGTGGAAAATATAAGCGCATGAAGCATAGGGGGATCACCTGTGAGAAATGTGGTGTTGAGGTAATTCAGTCAAAGGTGAGAAGAGAGCGATTAGGACATATCAAATTGGCCTGTCCGGTATCCCATGTATGGTTTTTGAAGGGATTACCTAGTCGTTTGGGTAACATTCTGGATATGAAACTTCGTGATTTGGAAAGGGTTCTATATTTTGACGCATATGTTGTACTTGATCCGGGTGAAAGTGATTTAGTGGTCACGGATGTGGTTGGTGAAGAGCAAAACCGCCAATTAATCGAAGAATATCCCGAGTTCAGATCCGGTATGGGCGCTGAGTCAATTCAAGAATTATTGGAAAATCTGGAAATCGATGAGTTGAGTCATGTACTACGTGAGGAACTTCGAGATGCCACTTCTGAGGCTAAACGAAAGAAAATAATCAAACGCCTTAAGGTTGTGGAAGCTTTTCGGGATTCCGGCATCAATCCATCCAACATGATTTTGGATGTTATCCCTGTTATTTCTCCGGAATTGAGACCATTGGTGCCATTGGAAGGTGGCCGGTTCGCCACAAGTGATTTAAACGACCTATATCGAAGAGTCATTCATCGAAATAACCGACTCAAACGATTAATGGACCTGAATGCCCCTGAAATAATCGCGAAAAATGAAAAACGAATGCTTCAGGAAGCTGTAGACGCGATGTTTGATAATGGTCGACGCGGACGTCCGATCTTAGGAACCAATAAACGGCCATTGAAATCACTTAGTGATTCACTTAAAGGCAAGGGAGGACGTTTCAGGCAAAACCTGTTGGGTAAAAGGGTTGATTATTCAGGTCGTACTGTAATTGTTGTCGGACCTGAACTAAAGCTTAATCAATGTGGCATTCCAAAGCTGATGGCACTGGAATTATTTAAGCCATTTATCTTTAATTACTTAATAGAAAATGGCCATGCGACCACCATTAAGGTCGCTAAAAACCTGGTTGAGAATAATGATCCGGCCATATGGGCCGCGCTGGATGCCGTGATTGTCGACCATCCGGTCATGCTTAATCGGGCTCCGACACTCCATCGACTTGGAATTCAAGCCTTTCTGCCAAAATTGATCGAAGGTAAGGCTGTAACGTTACATCCCCTGGTTTGTACCTCATTCAATGCGGATTTTGACGGTGACCAAATGGCTGTTCATTTACCGCTAACCATCGAGTCTCAACTGGAACTGAAAGTATTGATGATGGCTACCAATAACATTCTCTCCCCCGCGACTGGCCGCCCTGCCATGATACCTACCCAGGATATGGTATTAGGAATTTATTGGATGACTAGAGCGGCTTCTGGTGTAAAAGGTGAAGGGAAAGTATTTGCCAGTTTCAATGAAGTGGTTCAGGCGTATGAACATGGATTTTTGCATTTGCAAGCAAAAATTAAGGTCAGAGTTGAAGGGGAGCTGGTTTTAACCACTACTGGGTGTGCATTGCTGTACGAAGTCATTCCGGACGAAATTGAATACACAATGATTAATCGTTTGATCAAGAAAAAAGATTTGGAAAGACTGATTGACCAATCATACCGTCTTGCGGGGAACGTTAAAACTGTTAAAATGTTAGATGGTTTGAAAGATCTGGGATTCTTTCACGCGACAAAAGCCGGTTTCTCAATCTGTATGTCTGATATGGTAATTCCGGGAGAAAAAATTGATCTGTTGGATAAGGGTTTTGGAGAAGTTAAGGAAATTCAGCAACAGCATGAAGGCGGAATTATTACTGATGGAGAACGGTACAATAAAGTTATTGATGCCTGGTCTAAGATTACCAATAAGGTTGGTGAGGCAATGAAGAAAGCGTTGAAGATGCCACATGACTCAGGAAATGGAATCATGATACCCAATCCGATTTTTGTGATGGTTGAGTCCGGTGCTCGGGGTTCTGAACATCAGAGTAGACAGCTTGGCGGAATGCGGGGATTGATGGCGAAGCCGACCGGAGAAATCATCGAAACTCCGATCACATCAAATTTCCGCGAAGGACTCAATGTATCACAGTACTTTATCTCTACTCATGGGGCTCGAAAGGGTTTGGCAGACACGGCTTTGAAAACCGCAAACTCCGGGTATTTAACTCGAAGACTGGTTGATGTTGCCCAAGACTGTGTTATTAACTCCATAAATTGTGGCACAGCCGAAGGAATCGAAATTCAAGCATTGCTGGAAAATGGTGAAGTTATCCAACAACTTGGAGAACGAGTTCTTGGCCGTTTTACTTTAGAGGATGTTGTGGATCCTTACACGAAAGAAGTTATCGTCAAGTCTGGTGACATGATTAGGGAAGAACACGTGAACGTGATTGATAAAGCTGGTGTTGAGCGTGTTAGAATTCGATCCGTTTTGAGTTGTGAGAATTCAAGCGGTATTTGTGCCAATTGTTATGGTCGCGATTTGGCCCGGGGAACTACAGCAGGCGTCGGAGAGGCTGTTGGAGTAATTTCTGCTCAATCGATTGGGGAACCCGGTACTCAGTTAACCATGGAAACATTCCATATTGGTGGCACCGCGAGTCGAAAAGTGGAAGCAACCTATTGGAAAGCTCGAAACAATGGCAAATTAAGTTTAAAAGATGCCAGGATTGTAAGTAATCGAGATGGTCAAATCATCTTGCAATCACGTAAATCAGAACTATCAATTATTGACGAAGCGGATCGAGAAGTCGATAAGCATATGTTACCGGTTGGTGCGGTGCTTCGCTTTAATGATCAAGACGAAGTGAAAAAAGAGGATAAGATTGCTGTTTGGGATCCATTCTCATTGCCGATTATTTGTGATGTCAAAGGTAAAGTGAAATTTGAGGATATCATCAGTGGAAAGAGTTTGAAAACTCAAAAATCAGAAGACACCGGGCATGAAAGACGTGTTATCGTTGAATCCGCGGATCACGATTTAAAGCCACGGATTGTTTTTAAAAACGCTAAAACCGGTAAGGACATCAAACGTGAAGACGGCAAAATTCATTCAGGATTCTACCTTCCGAACAAAGCCGAACTGATGGTTCATGAAGGAGATGAAGTCTATCCGGGTGGTGTTTTGGCCAGAGTGCCGCGTGAGACAACCAAGAATAAGGATATTACCGGTGGTCTTCCAAGGGTAGCGGAGTTATTTGAGGCGAGATCGCCTAAAGATCCATGTCAAATTTCCGATATTGATGGTAATATTGAGTTTGGTGAAGATCTAAGAAGAAAACGTCGCATCATAGTCCGACCAAAATTTGGTGATCCCAAAGAATATCTTGTACCGAAAGGAAAGCACGTTATCGTGGGTGAAGGTGACTTTGTTCGAACCGGAGATCCGTTGACCGATGGCTCACCTAACCCGCATGATATCTTGCGTGTAAAAGGTGTGAAACCGCTTCAAAAATTCTTGGTGGACGAAGTACAGGAAGTATATCGTCTGCAAGGGGTTAAAATTAATGATAAGCATATTGAGGTTATAGCTCGTCAAATGATGAGAAAGATTAGAGTAACAGGCCCAGGTGATTCCTCATTCCTGATTGGAGAAGCTGTATCGAAACAGAACTTTGATGAGGTTAACGCCAAGTTAAGGGATGATGATAAACAAGTGGCTACTGGTGAACCGTTATTGTTGGGTATTACAAAAGCGGCATTGAGCACCGATTCCTTCATTTCAGCCGCTTCCTTTCAGGAAACAACTAAGATTTTGACGGAGGCCGCAATTCATGGAAAACTTGACACCTTTAAAGGACTCAAGGAGAACGTTATCATTGGTCGGCTTATCCCTGCCGGTACAGGGTTTAAGTATGACCATACCTATTCTTTCCGCGATACTCCGGAACCGAGCGAAGACGAAGAATCGGAATCAGTGACTCAGATTGACGCAAAGAGTTAAATAGACTCGAACTGGCAGAAGATACCATTCCTGAATCAGTATAACCCGATTAATCAAGGAAGATCATAATATGTCAAAGGAATTGAAGGAGCCTGACCAGTTACCGACAGGAGCACAAGCCGTTGTGCGGTATCTGAAATCCACCGGTGTGGATGTTATTTTCGGTTATCCGGGAGGTGCCAATTTACCGATCTATGATGAGTTGCGAGAATCGGGAATTCATCATGTTTTGTCTCGTCATGAGCAAGGCGCGATTCATATGGCTGATGGCTATGCCCGAGTTGCCGGAAAACCCGGTGTTTGTCTGGCTACTTCAGGACCTGGCGCAACAAACTTGGTTACCGGGCTGGCTAACGCTATGCTCGATTCGGTGCCACTAGTTGCGCTGACCGGCCAAATACCTCGCGACCAAATTGGCACTGATGCGTTCCAAGAGGTTGATTGCATTAACATAACGATGCCGGTTACTAAGCATAATGAATTGGTTTTTAAAGAAAAAAACGTAATTCCGGCACTTCAGTCCGCGTTTCATATTGCGAATACCGGAAGGAAAGGGCCTGTTCTTTTGGATTTTCCCAAAGATATACTGCTTAACCGATATCCTCATACCTTTGAACAGCAGGTAAATCTATCGGGATACAAACCAACGACAAAAGGTAATGTTGGTCAAATCAAGCGTGCCTTAAGAATTTTAAAAAAGGCTAAAAAGCCTGTTATTCTGTTTGGAGGGGGAATTACTCTAGCCAATGCTATTCCTGAGTTTTTGCGGTTTATCCGAAATACCCAAATACCGGTAGTTCGTACCTTGATGGGTACCGGGGTAATTCAAAAGGGTGACCCATTATACCTGGGAATGATCGGAACCCATGGCAATACCATGGCAAATCGCGTGGTTCAAAAGAAGGCGGATGTCGTCTTCGCCATAGGGACTCGCTTGGGGGATCGAGCAGTGATGGAAAAGCATCTATTCGCGAAGAACGCCAAAGTCATTCACTTAGATATCGATCCGGCGGAAATCGGAAAAAGCATCGCTACTGACGTACCAATTGTCGGTGATATCAAAGAAGTCCTCATTGATATGAACAGCCGTATCGAAGATAAACCGCTTGGATTTGAAGGACCTTGGACTATAGTGAAAAAACAAAAAACCATGCTTTCTTCCAAAGGCGCGGCTGATGTTATGGAGCTTGTATTTGGTAAATTGTCTAAGATTGACCGAAAATTACATGTTAGTACGGATGTTGGCCGTCACCAAATGTGGGCCAATCATTTTTGTTCTAACCCGAAACACCTACCCTTAATCACTTCCGGTGGATTGGGGACAATGGGATTTGGCCTACCGGCAGCCATTGGCGCCTGGTACGCTGATCCCGAAACACCTGTGGTTAGTTTATCAGGTGACGGAAGTTTTATGATGACCATGCAGGAGTTTTCAGTGGCTGTTGAGCATGGCATCCCTTTAACGGTAATCCTTTTAAATGATTACCGATTGGGAATGATCCGTGAGCTTCAGACTTCTTCTTATGACGGTCGATACACCACGCATAATCTTTCAAAAAACATGAATTTCCCAAAACTTGCTAAAGCGATGGGCGGGGAAGGAGTGCGGATCGTCAAAGAAGAAAATATCGGCCCCGCGATTAAAAAAGCCATTTCAAGCGGAATTCCGACCGTTATTGATTTTGATTTGGTAAAAATCTCAAAATTTTCCCGATTGGCAATCAGCTCGGTTGCTTCTTAATGGATATCTAAGCCCATTGATGATTATGGAAAATGATCATCAATGGGAAAATGTCTCAAACGATCAAATCAACCGCGATAGAGATATTATATTATGAAAAACCACCAAACCATTGCCTTGGAAGTTGAAGATAAACCTGGGGTATTGAGTCGGATTTCGACACTTTTTTCGCGCAGAGGATATAATGTTGACAGTTTGACCGTCGGACACACTCATCTTCCCGGAATCAGTCGGTTCACTATAGTTGTGCAAGGCGATGAAGCGATTCTCGAACAAATACGAAAACAATCTCAAAAACTGATTAATGTACTGAGAACAGAAAATCTGGAAAAGCAAACTTCCGTAATGAGAGAGTTCGCAATCGTTAAAATGGATTATAACGATACTTCTTCGCAAATAATTAACGGGATAGTCGACTTATATGGCGGAAGAATGTTGGATTCAAGCAATGGCCGCCTGATTGTTGAGTTTTCGGGGACTGAAGAAAAAATAAACAAGATTTTTAAAGATCTGGAAAGTATCAAGGTCCTGGAGTCGATCAGAACAGGAAAGTTAGGGATGAGGATAGGTCTGTGAGGCAGCGAAAAATAAAACAAGAAAACATACGAAATTTCTGCATCATTGCCCACATCGATCATGGTAAATCGACAATTGCTGATCGAATCTTGGAGTTTACCGGTGCACTATCTCAACGGGAATCCCAAGATCAATATCTCGATAGCATGGACATCGAAAGGGAACGTGGAATTACAATTAAGGCACAAACAGTATCAATTCCTTATGAGGCTAAGGATGGTGAAACTTATCAACTCAATCTGATTGATACTCCTGGTCACGTTGATTTTAGCTATGAAGTGTCGCGGTCAATTGCTGCTTGTGAGGGTGCATTATTAATCGTTGATGCTGTCCAAGGGGTTGAGGCCCAAACGCTGGCCAACGCGTATCTGGCTTTGGAGCAGGACTTGGAAGTTATTCCGGTTCTCAATAAAATCGATTTACCGATAGCAGAACCAGACAGAATTGCTCAGGAGATTGAGGATGTCATCGGTCTGGATGCCTCAAACGCCGTGAGGGCGAGTGCTAAACAAGGCATCGGAATTGAAGATATTTTGGAGCAAATTGTAAACTTGGTTCCCGCTCCGGTTGGTAATGCTGAGGATAAGCTTAAGGCATTAATTTTCGATTCCTGGTTTGATCCTTATGTCGGAATTGTGGTCCTATTTCGCGTTATGTCAGGTACCATCACCAATAAGAGTTCAATTCGGTTTATGGTGACTGGGAAAGAATATTTAATTACTCAATTGGGGCGCTTTAACCCTTTCAAGGAAGAGGTTTCTGTCATGCAAGCCGGAGAAGTGGGATATTTATCCGCTTCCGTCAAGAGTATCAGTGATATCAAAATCGGAGATACCATTACGCTGAGCAGTGATCCGGCATCAGAGATGCTGCGAGGATATGCTGATATCAAACCAATGGTTTTCAGCGGTATTTATCCGGTAGACTCCAACGACTTTCAGGACCTCAAAGATGCCCTCAGCAAACTGACTTTAAACGATTCCGCTATTAAATATGAAACTGAGACATCAGCCGCTTTGGGATTTGGTTTTCGATGTGGTTTCCTGGGGCTTCTGCATATGGAAATAGTACAGGAACGTCTGGAACGTGAATTCTCATTGAATTTGTTGATTACCCCACCTACGGTAATTTACCGGGTTTACAAAGTTAGCGCTGAAATGGTTGAAATCGAAAATCCAAGCCAGCTGCCACCTCCTGTGGAAATTGACTATATTGAGGAACCCTATATCGAAGGGCAGATTATTATTCCCGGTAAGTTTGTGGGAAACATTATGAAACTCGCGTTAGAACGTCGTGGGGTTCAAAAAGGTATGAATTACCTGGGAGAATACCGCATGTCATTGAAGTATGAATTTCCGCTGAATGAAATTGTCTACGGTTTCTACAACCAGCTAAAATCTTTAACCCGGGGATACGCCTCATTCGACTATGAACTTAAAGATTATAGAGCATCCAAGCTGGTTAAAGTGGATATATTACTTAATGGTGAGATTGTCGATGCCTTGTCAGTTGTTATACATAATGATAAAGCGGTGTATAAAGGTCGAGAATTAGTGAAAAAGCTAAAAAAATTAATCCCGCGACAAATGTTCGAAATTGCTATCCAGGCTGCCATCGGAAATAAAATAATTGCTCGTGAAACCATCGGCGCACTCCGCAAAAATGTCACCGCTAAATGCTATGGAGGTGATATCACAAGAAAACGTAAACTCCTCGAAAAACAAAAGAAAGGGAAAAAGCGTATGAAGCAATTAGGTTCTGTAGAGGTCCCCCAGGCGGCATTTCTGGCGATACTAAAATTGAATGATTAGCGATAACAAAAATGGTTTTGCATTAATTTCCTACTTTGCGCCATAAAATTCCCACTGTGGCGCATCTAGCCCCATTGCAATATATTCTTCCTGTCTACCCATCCTCCTTTAATATATAGGCTTAACACTTGCATTTTTTTGGCTGAATGGTTAAAAGAACGTTAGAATTGTACCAGTCAATAAATTTGACAAACTAATCCACCCGAAAAGGGACGCTGTGTTCAAACAACCACTTGTTCAATTCATTGATGTTGAAAAGAGTTTTCTGGGAAATCACCCAATTTTTTCCAATGTTAATTTTAAAATTAATCAAGGAGAATTTTTATTTCTGACAGGCATCAGTGGCGCGGGTAAATCTACTATTTTTCGTTTGATCTTGGGGCTGGAAACTCCGAATAAGGGTCGCGTGATCTTCAATAATTACAATGTTCATCAATTACCCAAAAAGGTATCACCCAAACATTTAAGATCGGTCGGCATGGTATTTCAGGACTACAAATTGCTGGCGCATCAATCGCCCAAAAAGAATATCACTATCCCGCTGCAAATTGCGGGTTTAATTGGTTCCAAAGCGGAAAAAAAGATCAACAATATTGTGGATGCAATTGGAATCCGACCTTTACTCAAACGGCCGACAAAGAGTTTATCCGGTGGTGAACAACAATTGATAGCTATTGCGAGGGCAGCGGTCCATTCACCCCAATTAATTTTGGCTGATGAACCAACGGCGAACCTGGACCCCCAAATGGGTGCGAAGATCATTGACATATTAAAACAACTAAATGGAATGGGCATCACAGTAGTAATCGCTACTCATGATATTCATCTCATAAAATCCCATGAAAAACGAACCATTCTCATCAAGAACTCAGACTTAATCGAGGTTCAATAAGCTGAATTGCTGCTATGATGATAAGCGCGTTTAATCAAGCCATTGATAATATAAAGAATAAATCATCTGTTGTTTGGTCTGGCATTGCTACCACAAGCTTTTCGCTTGTAATGCTGGGATCCCTTCTTTTGATTTATTTAAATGTGATTCATATCACCCAAAAGTATTTTCAGCAGAGTCATTATTCGGTTTTTCTACAACAAGATATCGAGTCAAAACAGAAAAAAGTCATATTAAACGCGATAAGCGGCATTGAGGGAGCTTATGGTATAACAGAGATTGCCTCTGAACAGTCCAGGCAAGAGCTGCTAAATAGCCTTGGAGAAGCGGGGAAGCTGATAGAGAAAGTGACTTTCTCCAAATTACCGGACATCATTGAGTTTTCTCTCAAACGAACGAGGCCATTGACGGATCCTGAGTTGAGCCAATTGGCCTCATATGGTGGCATTGAAAATATTGTGTCTGGTCGGGAAACCAAGGAGCAAATCGATGTGTTTTTTTTCACTGCTAATTTTGTCGGCATATTCCTTATTGTGATACTGATTATCAGTATTGCTTTTATTATTCGAAATTCCATACAAATTGGTATACGAATCCGACTTAAAGAAATTGAAATACTGCAAGTTTTGGGAGCTACCAAATGGTTTATTCGGATGCCTTATATTATTGAGGGTGTTTTTATTGCCATAGTTAGTTTCTTCCTATCACTTTCCATTATTTATTTCTTGTTTCAATTTGCTATTGCTGGCATAACATATAATGAAGCAACCTATGGTATCGAAAATAGCGTTAGATTTTTTCCGGTATTGGAACTTGGGTTCATATTAATCGGATTGGTACTTTTAGGAATATTATCTTCTGTTTTGGCGACAGATAGCATTATAAAACAGTTGGAATCATAAAATCCGCCATACTATATGAGGTTTATTTGGCAAATTATCCTATCGTTTTTGCTCTTATTACCCTGTTTTTGAGCAATACGACTGTATATGCCACCGAGGATTCAATCGATCAAAAAGTCCTACTCGAGAGTCAGGAAATTCGTCGTCTTGTTAACGAAAAGCAAGATACGCAATTAGTGATCGAAAAAATAAAAAATAATGAGTATCGCGTTTTGGAAGTGTTGAGAGCCATTAATTCCAGTATTCAAAAATCGAATGCCAATATTTCCCGCCTCCGTGAACTGATTGCCAATATAAATCACACCATTATTAAAACAAAGAACGATATCTCAACTTTAAAGCAAAAAATTGAAATTGATGAATTGAATATTGACCGTCAACTTTATGCGTTGTTTTATATACGTAAAACTAAGGATCTGACGCCTTTTTTAGGGTTTAGTGGTTTGAAAAACTATTTTCGCAATCAATGGATTATTGAAAAAAATACTAAACTGAATATTAAGTCTTTGAAACGCTATGAACACGATTTGAGTAGGCTCTCAAAAGAAAATCATAGGCTTGAACAGCAATTATCAGATCGCAATAAACTATTGGCATCAGAGAAAGAGCAACATGAACTACTGGGTTTTGAAAAAACGCAACAACGCACTTATTTGCAACATATTCGTAAAGATCGAACCCTTAGAATGAAGTATTTACAAGAAATCCAAATTGAGGTCGAGAAACTCAATGACATAATATACTCACTGGAGCTTAGAAAAGAAGAAGAAAAAAAAACCAAATCTTTTCTGGGTTTTAGAAATGTAAATCGATCGCTTGTACCACCCGTGCAAGGAAAAATAATCAGTCAATTTGAAAAAAGCAAAAAAAATAGACACAAGTTGTTTAAACGAGGAATTCTGATTGAAACCAACGAAAATGAAGAAGTGCAAAGCGTTCTTGAGGGAAAAATAGTATTCGCCGGTCCTTTTCGTGGATACAACAAACTCATCATTCTAGATCACGGACGGGGTAGCTTCTCCGTCTATGGAAATCTGAATGAGCTATATGTTCAAGTGGGCGAAATTGTGGATGCGAACGTTGCTCTTGGAGTCGTTGGGCTTGATTCGGAAACGGATAAATATCTATTTTATTTTGAAACCCGAAGAAACAAAAGACCTGTAAATCCTCTGCAATGGTTCAAAAAAGACGCTTGGAAATAAATTCCCTGTATCTGCTGGTAAGGTGCTTTTTCAGTCCGAAAATATAGTATCAGAAGCCATGAAAGATGGTGGATCTGATCGCGATATATTTTCGTATTAACTGTGAGAAAAAGCCCAATATCGGAATTGAAAAAACTCTGATCCTCACAGAGTGCTCACGGTATTCGATCAAGGCAATACAGTTCGCATTATTTTTGGCCAAAAAGATCAAATGGAAGAGATAAAAGAACCGAGGATAGCATAACGATTTTGGCAGATACGGAGGCAAAATGATACGTCAAGCATCAGTAGCGGGCAGCTTTTATCCCGGTAATCAATCAGCTTTGGAAGAAAAACTGAAAGAATATATTTCCGTCTCTTCTCAACCTCAAAAAGTAATTGGCCTGATATCCCCCCATGCCGGGTATGTTTTTTCAGGGCGATGTGCGGGGAAGGCATTCGGTATGATTAAAATCCCGGATACCGTCATCATCATTGGGGTCAATCATCGGGGAGTCGGTTATTCATTCACCATAGACGACAATGAGTATTGGAGAACACCACTAGGAGACATTGAAGTCGATAAACATCTTCAAGTAAAATTAGTCACCCGATCAAAAATATTTAAAGCCGATCATAACATAGGACTGCGGGAACATTCGCTCGAAGTGCAGGTACCATTTATTCAATACTTGAATTCGAAGGCTAAAATCTTGCCAATTGTCATATCTTCTTCCGATGTGACAAAGCTTATTGAAGCCGGAAAAGAGATTGCCGAAGCCATCAAAAATAATCCGGAAGTGTTACTGGTCGCTTCTACCGACATGAGTCACTTTATTGATGCCGAGCAAGCGAAGTACCGGGACTACATGGCCATCAAGGAGATCAATCAGCTCAATCCGAACGGATTGTTTGAAGTGGTTCAAAGCAAGCGAATTTCGATGTGTGGTGTCGCTCCGACAACGATGATGCTGACAGCGGCCAATCAACTGGGGGCCACGACAGCTGAGGAGGTGGAATATACAAATTCCGGCGTTGTCAGTGGTGATCTGAATGAGGTGGTGGCGTACTTGAGTATGTTGATCTATTGATAGCCCATGGATAAAGCTTACAAAAAATTGTAGCATTTCGACGCTTACCAAGCATTGAAACAGGCTACCAGCCGGCCCTCATTCTCAAGCAGCTTGGGGGCGTCATTCACACAGCTCTTTGTTGCCTTATTGCATCTGTCGAGAAACGGACAACTTCCATCGGTTTTTTCAAATAACCCAATTTTATCCCTGCTCTTTTGTTTTTTATTCAGCGGATTCAGATCTGGGACAGCGCGTAAGAGGGTCTGAGTGTAAGGGTGAAGGGGACGTTGAAACAAGGATTTGGTAGCTCCCCGCTCCACAATTTGTCCCATGTATATCACGGCAAGCTGGTCTGTCACATGTTCAACGACACTCAAATCGTGACTAATCAACAAATAGGTGAGCCTGTATTTTTCCTGGAGGTCCATCATTAAATTCAACACTTGAGCCTGAACCGATACGTCCAAGGCGGAGACCGCCTCGTCCGCCACAATCAAAGAGGGACGGGTAATCAAGGCTCTGGCGATGGCAATTCGCTGGCGTTGTCCGCCGGAAAACTCATGGGGAAATTTGTCTGTATCCGAGGCATTCAGACCCACTTCAATCAGCATTTGGATAGCACGCTCCTTTTTTTGAGCAAATGAGAGTTTTTCTTTAAAGGTATCCAGGGGTTCCGCAACGATTCCCAGAATGTTTTTCCTGGGATTCAATGAACCATAGGGGTCTTGGAAGACCATCTGAAAATTCCGCCTCAAGTGTTTCAGTCGATCAGCCGGTAGCTTGAATAAGTCTTGGCCATCAAAGAAAACCTTCCCAAAAGTTGGCTTATCAAGGGCCATGACGATTCTGGCCAAGGTCGATTTCCCGCAGCCGGATTCTCCCACAATACCAAGGCTGGTGCCGCGATACAGCTCCAGGCTAATGCCATGACACGCGCGAACAACCGATGCCTTTTGGAATAGGTATTTTGGGGGAAGTGGATAGTCCTTGTACACCTTCTCAATTTTAACCAATGGCTGTTTCATCTTTTATCTTCTCCGCTTAACGGGTAATGGCACCACACCTGGTGATGATCGGACACCCTTGTGGCCATTGGTTCCTTCTCTTTGCATATTTTTGAAGCCCTTGTACAACGATCGGCAAAATTACATCCCACGGGTCTTAGCTGCGGCTCCGGTACCTGCCCCGCGATGCTGCTGAGTCTTTTTCTGCCGAGCTGTGTTGAAGAGCCGGCATGGGGGATGGCTGAAAAAAGGCCGTAAGTATAGGGATGCAGCATATTTTGGAACACATCCGCTGTGGGGCCCACTTCCACAACGCTACCGGTATACATGACCATCACCTTTTCCGTTATCTGGGCGATGACACCCAGGTTATGGCTGATCATTATCAAGGCCATGCCCGATGAATCGACCAGTTCCCGGATTAAATCCAAAATTTGTTCTTGAACGCTTACATCCAAAGCGGTTGTCGGCTCATCAGCGATGAGTATGTCAGGGCTGCAGGCAACTGCCATGGCGATCATCACTCTTTGACGCTGTCCTCCGGAAAGCTGGTGGGGATAAAGATTCAGGGGAAAGCGACTGACGGGAAGCCCAACCTGATCCATCAACTCGTTTACCCGGTCAAGCGTCTGTTTACGATTGAGTTTCAGGTGCAGGCAGATGCTTTCAGAAATCTGGGCACCAATCGGCTTCACCGGGTTTAACGCTGTCATGGGTTCCTGAAATATCATTCCGATCCGATTCCCCCGAATGCCGCATATCTGTCTGGAATTTAGTTTTAAAATATCCTGAAGCTCCAGGGTAATTTTGCCATTAATTTGGGAATTTGGCGGTAAAAGAGACAACAGCGCCAGAGCGCTGACGGATTTCCCGCAACCGGACTCTCCCACAATTCCCAGCTTCTCTCCAGCATCCACGGAAAAATTGATCTGGCTGATGACTTTCCGGGGGCCATGAGCTGTTTTCAGGGTTACCGAAAGATCGTGTACCTGTAATAGGGTCATCTTGTTATCCGCTTCTTCTCAATTTGGGATTAAGAACATCCCGCAGGCCGTCTCCAAACAAATTCAGCCCCATGACAGTTAACGCAATGGCTAATCCGGGATAGATCACCAGCCGTGGCGCGAAATGCATAAAGGTCTGGGCTTCATTGAGCATTTTCCCCCAGCTGGGCATGGGGGGTTGTGTGCCCAGTCCCAGATAACTTAAACCCGCCTCCGCCAGGATGCCCAAGGCAAACTGGATGGTGGCCTGGACAATGAGCATGCCAGAAATACTCGGCAGAATATGCGCCATTGATATTCCAAACCGACCTTTTCCGGCACTTCTGGCTGCCAGGATAAATTCAAGTTTCCAGACGCTTAATGCCGCACCCCTGGCCATCCTGGCAAAAACCGGCACGTTAAATACGCCAATGGCGATAATGGAGTTGACTGAACCCGGCCCCAGGATTGCTGTTATCATAATGGCTGAAATGAGGGAGGGGAAAGCAAAGGTAAAATCGTTGAACCGCATGATCAGCTCATCAATCCACCCCTTCCCGGCCGCGGCCGTCAACCCAAGGGGAACGCCGCATCCGATTCCGATGCCGGTGGCGACAAAGGCGACAATCACCGAGTTTCTGGCTCCCATGATCAACATTGACAAAATGTCTCGACCGAAGTGATCGGTCCCCAACAAGTATTTGCCACTGGGTTTCAGCAATCTTTCAGCAATATTAATATCTTCAATAGGATAGGGTGTCCAGAAATAGGAGAGAAGAGCAACCAGAAAAAAAAGCGATGAAATCGCCCCGCCAATTGTAAAGCTCCGATTTTTCAAACCGTACCGCAGTACTTCAGCCAGTGTTCTAAACACTTCCCCCCCCTCTCAACCGGGGATCAATAAACGCGTAAAGCAAATCCACCATAAAATTGATCACGATAACAGCCGATGCCAATAAAATGACCAGGTTTTTTACAACAATCAAATCTCTTTGGGAGATGGCCTGAAAAATCAGTCGCCCGATCCCGGGTAGATAAAACACGTTTTCAATGATAATGGTCCCGGCCAGCAAAAAAGAGAATTGAAGTCCCATAATGGTCACAACGGGTATCAAGGCATTCCGCAGGGCATGCTTCCATAAAGTCCCCTGGTTACTGACCCCTTTGGCTCTGGCGGTGCGGATGAAATCCTCCTTTAAAACATCAAGTAACGCGGAACGGGTGATCCTGGCGAGGATGGCTGCCTGAGGTAGGGCCAGCGCTATTGTCGGTAGCAGAAAAGATTTGAGGGCGGGGGCTATTCCTGCGTCCCAACCGGCAAACCCGCCCGCGGGCAACAACCTTAAGGTAACAGAAAATAAAACTGTCAGGAGTATGGCAAACCAGAAATTGGGAATGGCAATTCCCAGTTGGGAAAAACTCATCACCAAAAAATCCAATGGGTTATTATGATTGGAAGCGGCCAGGATACCTAAGGGGATGGCGATGAGCACGGAGAGTGTCATGGCCAATATAGCCAAAGGAAAACTGACGCTAATACGACTGAGAATCAACTCTGATACCGGTACATCATAGGTATAAGAGATACCCAAATCTCCCGTAACCAAACCCGCCACCCAATGGGTATAGCGGACCCAAAGCGGCCGGTTGAGGCCCAGTTCCTCCTTGAGCGTTTTCAGCGTCTCTGTTTCCGCGTTAATTCCCAGCATAACCGACGCCGGATCACCAGGCAGAATCTCAAGAACGACAAACACCACCAAGGTAGCCGCCAACAGGGTCAGTACCAGCGTAAAGATCTTTTTTACCAGAAAAATTCTCATTGGTGTGCTTTTGCCCAATTGTTATCGGCCAATTCTCCTCTTGACCCACTTTGGGACAGATGAGTGAAAACCGCTTAGTCAATGAACAATCTAATCAACCCAATAGACTTCAGTCAGGTCATTTGCCTGAATCGGACTGTTTTCCCATAATCCCCGGATATTTTTATTCCATACACCATGTTTGGCAAGTTGGAACATGAATCCGTTGACACAATCCGCTGAAATCAATCTCTGGGCTTGTCTCAGAATTTCATAACGAGCATTGGTTTCCACCGTTGCCTCCAGTTTCCGCATCAAGGCTTGAAACTCAAGACTGTCATAGGCAAAATAATAGTCTTTTCTGGCATATATGCCGATATCCATAGGTTCTGTATGCGCGACAATCGTCAAATCATAATCCCGTCTTTTGAACACTTGGTCCAGCCACTGGGCCCATTCCACGGGAATGATCTCCAGATTGATACCGATTTTTCGCAATTGGGAGGCAACAATCTCACCGCCGCGTCTCGCATAGGAGATAGGTGGCAGCTTGAGAACCCCATTGAATCCGTTTGGATATCCTGCCTCAGTCAGAAGTTGTTTTGCCTTTTCCGGATTATAAGGGTGGGTACTGATCAGGTCGATATAGGCCGGGTGGTGGGGGGCAAAATGGGTTCCGATGGGAGTGCCATAACCGAACATAGCCCCGTCAATAATGGCCTCGCGGTCAAGGGCATGCGCAACGGCCTGGCGTACTTTTAAGTTTTTGAACGGTTCTCGCTGATTGTTGGTCGCGAGAATTGTCTCTCCCTCGGTACTGCCGATGACAACCTTAAACCGGGGGTTGTTTTCAAATTGTGAGAGACTTTCCGGAGCGGGGAAATTGGCAAAGCCGTCCACATCACCCGCCATCATTGCCGAAACAGCGGCTGCCGGATCGGGTATGATTTTGATGGTGGCGGTTTTCAATTTAGCGGCAGTTCCCCAATACGCATCATTTCTGACCATGGCGATGCGGTCGCCTCTTACCCATTTGGAAAATTTAAAAGGACCGGTGCCAATGGGATGACTTTTGTTTTTTCCCGCACTGGCTTTATCCACGATAATGGCATCCCCGTAACCCAGGTTGAACAAAAACCCCGCTGTGGGTTGGATCAGCGTCACCACAACGGTGTGGGCATTTTTACCGCTAACGGACCGGATCGGTTTAAATAGTGTTTTTTGGGCATTAACGCTGCCTTTGGCCCTGGCTCTGTCCAGGGAAAAAACCACATCATCAGCCTCAAATGACGCGCCGTTATGGAAGGATACTCCTTTTCGCAACGCGAAAGTGTAAGTTTTTTTATCTTCTGAGACGATCCAGCTACTGGCCAGAGCCGGTTTTACAACCCCGTTTTGATCAATCCGGGTCAGCCCTTCAAAAATATTGGCGTAAACCACCTCGTCAATGGCTGCCGCGGCTCCCGCTGTCGGATCAAGGTGGGGCGGCTCCAATACCATCCCTAAGCTCAAGTTGGTCTTAGCGGCCATAACTGATGAGGTATTTATAGCGATTCCCAGTGTGAGAACAATTAATGTCACAATAGTCTTCACCTTTCGCATGCTGTCTCCTTGATTAATCAGATTTTAGCGGCCATAGCGGTCACGGTAGCCGTCCAAATCACCTATACTTTTGGCATGGTACACCCCCCGGGCAATTGCGCGGACCACACAATCGGCCGCTAGCATACCCAATTTGGATACACCCGACACCGGATCTAAAAGTTCACACTTGCCTGTTGATAAAACAAAAACGCTATCTCCGTCGAAAAAGGAGTGAATCGGCCGAATGGCTCGGGCAAAACCATCTTGGGCCATTATGGCGACCCTTCTGGCCTGGGGCTTGGTCAACACGGCATCGGTCGCGACGGTCACCAGGGTTGTGTTTTTACCTGTGGGCAACTCGAAAGTAAAGTCCAGGTCTGTCCCAATATTCTTTTCAGGCATAGGCTGATTTCCAAATTCTTCGTTCTGTTCATAAGGAAACGCCCACATAATCGGACTGCCCGGCATTGTAAGCGACCCCATGGAGTTCACTGCCGCAATCGCGCCAACGGTTATTATTGATGCTTCATCGGAAAAGACAAACGAGGCACTCCCTAATCCTCCCTTTAGTCCGCCGGCTATGGCACCATAGCCAGCGCCGATATTTCCCAGATCAAACCCCGTACCGATGGTTTCAGCCGCCTTGAACCCCAGATCAAAATAGGGGGATTTGACGCCCCATTCTTTATCTCCGCCATTTAACAGATCGAACAAAATAGCGGAAGGAACAATGGGGATAATGGCATCACTCAGATTAAAGCCGATTTTTCGGATCCTTAAACTTGCCATTACACCACCGGCAGCATCCAATCCATAAGCGGACCCTCCGCTTAAAACAATTCCGTGAACCACATCCGCCAGACAATCGGAATTAAGTACCTCCGTTTCCCGGGTTCCCGGTCCCCCTCCCCGGATATCTGCCGAGGCAATGGCAGGCTCATCGGGTATAATGACCGTTACACCCGTTCGTATTTTTTCATCCCGAGAATTCCCGACTTGTATGCCCGGAACATCTGTTATCAGGTTTTGTTTCCCAACTTTAATCACCTTTTTCCTTTTTGGCTTCAGGTTTGTCCGGACTGGCCATAGGATCGGACATGTATCGGTAACTTCGGGCATCATCGTAATTCTCGGAGAGTTACAACCACACCTCTTACAGGCAATTGCCAGAGCCTATTCCTTGATGGCTACTCTCTGAACACCGAGAACATGAAATCAAAAACTCGTAGAAATTTTGATTTCCTCAATTTGTTATTGAAGATCAAAATGCTACATTTCCGTTAGTAAAGTAAAGCAAAATATTATTTAGACGGTAGACCCAAACAGAGCCGCTTAAACCAGAGTTGATTGAGACGTTTCCGGATAAGCGGGGTCAGCGATTATGAAAAATTGAAAACCCTTATTCCCGAAGACGCGGCATGGCGTAAGGAGCTTATTAAGGTCGGAAGTGTCAAACAGACCGGTAAACAGGGAAAATCGGGGGACGCGTATTTATTGAGGCGGACGATTTAAGCGTTGCCAAAGCTTTTGTTTTCAGTGATCCCCTGGTTCAATCAGGATCAGTTGAGTCATCAGTCGATCAATTCTCCGGATGGGCAATTCCTTAAAAAAGCGAGGTGGTTAGGACGGATTATTGACCAATTCCTCAAATACGCATGGAATCACATTACGAACCTGTAATTGATGGTCGATTGATCCTTCATCAGTGTTCACACAAAGCGCAATGAGGAAGTGAGCGAAAGAGCGCAATTGCCAGAACCTCCATGTGTCGGGAGATTCTGTTTGTTTTGGGGAAAAGGAAACTCGGATATCTTGATATTCATTAAGATGCATGGAAAACTCGTTCAGCGGAAATGACAATCCCATCCCTTTGGCTTTGATGAAGGATTCTTTTAGGGTCCAATATTCAAAAAGCCTTTGTTTTTGTTCATGATCCGGCTGTTTAAATAACGCCTCAACCTCAAAAGGGGAGAAGAACCGATTCGCGATCCCCGGAGACGCATTGATTCGATCCGCGGATTCCACATCAACACCGATATCCTGACCCAAAGTGACTGCCAAAGCGGCCAGACCATCGGTGTGGGAAAGATTGAATCTGAGATTGGGGGAATTGGGGGGCATCATCACTTCCGGGCGTCCAAAGCTATTTTGAGAAAACTCCCATTCGTCTGGCGCGATCAACGCATAACGGGATAAAACATGGCGTACCAACGCATGAGATACCAGGAACTGGTGGCGATGTTTAGCGAATTTAAAACGCTGCCAACGCTCCTTTTCTTCTTTTGACAATATGCCCGCATATTGATTCAGTAGTTCCTGATCGTGTACCGCATTGATATCAAGTACCCAGAGATGTACATCTGAGTGAGTGAGTGATAACTGGGATTGGTGTAGCATTGGTTTTGACTCAATGTTATTCGTTTTCCGTTGGTTAATGTCACTCGATTTGTAGCGGATTGAGGGCAATTTGGCAATTGAGATACCAATGGCTTCATGTAATCATGGTTGATGAAATGATTGCCGCGGGTTAAAATAAATATACTGATTATGTACAATTCGTAGCCCTTTTTCTTTGATCACCCCTGTCATTCCCACGAAAATGGGAATCTAACAATAAAAGTCTAAGAAGCCAAATGGTTTCTCGGATCCCCGCATCCGTGGGGATGACGAAAACAGCTTCCGCTACGGCAGTCGCGCCTTCCTCGGATCCCCGCATCCGCGGGGATGACAGAAATAAAATGGCTGAAAAGTGGACAAAATCAATCGGATTCCCACATCCGCGGGAATGAAAGGCATTATTGGCAAATCTGGGATGTTAATAGTAGATAATCAGGATAAATATTATTTGCTAGAAAATACCCCCCGGAAAATTTTAGATAATTGCGAACGACCGCGAAATAATGAAATCTTCAGCTCGGAAAGAGTATGGGGCACGGTGCTTGATTCAAATTGTCAGAATTAATTCAGAATCCGGGCTTACCATAGCGGAAATCATTGCCGCGAAAGGATTGACTACTCATAATGCGTTGAAATTGCCGCGTATCTTCAGAAAATCCGATTTCCTCAAAAATATCCGTGGTCATACCGACAGATATGTTTTGGCGGATCATCCGGATAGCGTCGTTACTCATCGCGGGGTTGCGCATGCGGTCTTTACGGACTTCGTCGCAAAATGCCATTAATAAGGTTTTAAGCGATCTTTGGGGGATTTGTTAAAAGAGAACGTATCTATTCAGAACTTATTAAAAAAGTGCAAAAAAGTTCATTTTTTACTTGAC
>CAZJUM010000007.1:0-28433 GCA_964549175.1 uncultured Pseudomonadota bacterium
AAACAAAGGGGTACGCCACTTCACTCTCAAACACAAGAATCAACTATAACTCAAGGGGTACGCCACTTCACTCTCAAACACAAGAATCAACTATAACTCAATATGATAGAGAAATAAGCTTATTTATTATTTCATTTTTTGAATCTGATTTCTTGAGCCAATACTATTATATAATCAGTAGCTTGGTCAAATTATCTGGAGGAGTTATTTTCATCGAATTTTCAATTCCAAGCATTACACTGCTAAAATCTAACTATCGACTAGTATCTCTTACGATTATAATAGCGATAGTGTTAAGCAAACTAGCTTTTTTCGATCAAAATGAATTGTCAAAAATATCCAGCTATCTAACGATCGCAGCCCCAGTTGCTTTACTTGCTCTTGTTATTAAAAATTTATTTATGAAGGATGATATTTAGTTTTCTCCATTCTGGGCTACACACCGGCTACCTGCCCCTTAAACCCACATTATACTTACATCTATTGAATTTCCACCAAAATGCCCTTCCTAATGCTCTTATCACCTCGCTTCATTAAGATAACCAGCGCCTCAATCTCGATATCCTATTTTCTATTGAACGTCGAAATCTTATATTTTTTCAAAATGCATCAAACCTGAATTGAATACGCAAGTTAACACTGGCGATGATATAGGAAAGCTAAATATCGATCGTTTCACCGGAGTCTTTATATTCGTTCAATTTGTTGCGCAGTGTCCGAATGCTAATGCCGAGTATTTCAGCCGCTTTGGTTCGATTTCCGTTGGTTTTCGTCAATGTCTTAAGTATCAGCCGCTTTTCAGCCTCGTACAACGATACCCCCACCTCCAGCTCTAAAATTTGAGCCTTTTTTTCGGGTGCCGCGGGGCCTTCTGTATTTTTGGCGATACCTTCTTCATTAGCAATCGAAACAGGATTCATTAATAAATCAGCAATCGTGATATTTTTTCCGTCGCAGAGAAGTACGGATCGCTCAATGACGTTTTCCATTTCCCGGACATTACCTCGCCAATTGTAATTTTCCAATAAACGAAAAGCGTCATCATTGATCTTCGGCAGCGGTTTGTTGCTGAGCTCGGCGTACTTATTAACGAAATAATCAGCGAGCAGGCGAATATCATCTTTACGTTCTCTAAGTGGGGGTAATTCCAGTGGAATTATATTGAGTCTAAAATATAAATCCTCCCTGAACGTTTTGTTTTCAACACATTTCAAGAGATTACGATTCGTGGTAGCGATTACCCGAACATCCACGGGAGTAGTCTCTGTGCCTCCGACACGATCAATAGTATATTCCTGTAACACCCGCAGTAATTTTGCTTGAAGAGATAGCGGCATTTCACTGATTTCATCAAGCAGGACCGTGCCGCCGTTGGCTTGCTCAAATTTTCCACGATGTTCATTGATAGCACCCGTAAAGGCTCCTTTTTTATGTCCAAACAGCTCGCTTTCAAGCAGATTCTCGGGTAGTGCCGCGCAATTGATCGCCACAAAATCTCGTTCGCTGCGATCAGATTGATTGTGGATATATCGCGCCAATAGTTCCTTACCTGTCCCGCTCTCTGACTGAATCAAAACAGTCGCTTTACTTTTTGAAATACTATCCGCGATTTCCAGCAGTTTTTTCATACCCGCGTCATTAGTGATGATTTTTTTATATGACGCTTTGGTTTTTTGATCGTCTGCCGATTTTTTAGTTCCCTTTTTCTCATTTCCCGTTTCAGTCGCCGGTTTGGCCTGCTCTTGACCAAATGTCAGAGCGCGTTCGATGAGGAAGATAAAGGTGTCAAAGTTAAATGGTTTTTGGACATAATCAAACGCACCATATTTTATAGCTGAAATAGCCGTATCAATTGTACCATATGCCGTAATGAGAATAATCGGAATGTGCGGATTGGTTGCCTTAATATCCTTCAATAATTCCAAGCCACTGCGTTTGGGCATGGTCATATCCGTAATTACGAGACTGTATTCATTTTCCTTGAACTTATTTAACGCGTCAATGGCATTATGAGACAGCTCGACCGGATAACCACATTTTTTTAATGCCGCTGACATGGCGATACGCATTTCAACCTCATCATCAACAATCAGGATTGGTTTATCTATTATCACTTTGAATTTTTTTGAAGTGTGTTGACACAGTGAAGGAACGGCTCACTTTATTTTGCTTTAAAGTGAACTCTTGTTTGGATTGCTGCGAAATGAATATTGTAATCAGATACCCCATACGCGCCTGAATTACAATAATAATCACCCAATCGCACTGAATTTACGGTGGAGCCCGTTGGCACTAATTCATCGACTCTTCCGATTTTATCATTAATACAGCGATTCCGATGTAAATAATCGGTATGAGTTCAGAACAATGATTTTTATGAGTTCAGAACAATGATTTTGAAGCTTTGATTGTCATAAATTCTTTGGCTTTCAATGATATCAAACCGGAAATTTTCTCCCAAAAGGACTTCTTAATTGAATATGAGACCTCAAAAATATCGAATTCTTGACTCATGGAAAGCAACAGATCATCACCGGTTCTGAGTTTATCTATCAAATTCATTTCCAATGCTGTGCTTCCATACCAATGCTCTCCGATGGAAACTCGCTCCATATCAAGATTTTTTCTGCTGCTGAGGATAAAATCCTGAAATAGTACGTGAGTTTCCTCCAATTCCTCTTTTAATTTTTTTCGATCCGCTTCGGTATTTTCGCCAAACATGGTTAAGGTTCTCTTGTATTTTCCGGCCGTAATTTGCTCAACGTCAACGTTATGCTCTTTCAGGAAGCGATTGAAATTCGGTATTTGCGCAACCACACCGATAGACCCGATCACAGCGAAAGGTGCGGCAATAATCTGATCAGCGACACAAGCCATCATGTATCCGCCGCTTGCGGCGACTTTATCGACCGAAACAATGAGATGAATCGATTTCTGCTTTATTCTTTGCAACTGCGAGGCTGCCAAACCATAGCAATGAACCATTCCCCCGCTGCTTTCAAGGCGGACCAGGACTTGATCTTCGGGGCGTACTACTGTCAAAATGGCCGTTATTTCTTCGCGCAGTGCTTCAACAGCGCTGGCTTTGATATCTCCAATAAAATTGAGAACAAAAAGTCGTTTTTTTTCAACGTTCTTACCGCTCTTCTTCTCTTTTTTCTTTTGAGCTTTCTTTTTTACTTTTTCCGCATTTTGAAGTTTTTTATATGCCTTTTTCGGCAACATTTCACTGTTGATGGATTGGGCAAAGTCATCCAGTTTTTCGTTGATATTTTTTACTTCAACCTGATCCTTTTTGGCTGACATGCCTTTTGTGACAATTGAAAAAATACCACCAACGACGAACAACACCGCAATAACAATGGTAAACGATTGAGCGAGAAAAAGACCGTACCGGATTAAAATATCTGTCATTGTATAAAAAGAAAATGAGGGTTAATGCCTGATCCGTAACAATTGGATAATCGTTTGTTGTCAGCTTGCCGTTTTAACCGCTGATACATCAAAGGGGACAAGTTCATTAATTTTCCTGATTACGGGTCGGCTTTTTGGCAGGCACTTATAATACACGCCAGGCAAAGTATTGAGTGCCTTGAAATACTGCTTGAATGTTCAGCGAATTGAACCACTGATAAACCTGATTTAAATAACCATTCAAAGTATCGGATAAAATATCCGATTTTTTAGAAACAGAAATATTTTGAAAATTTACGTGCTAATGCTTCGTGATACTTGCGGCCGATAGGTACTGAAATGATATGATCATCGTTGTCAATCAACTGAACCTCAAAGTCTTGAACTCCCTTTTTACTCATTCCCGCGATTCTCAACGGATTTACCAGATAGGATCGATGGACACGGAGTAGGAAATTTTCATTGAAACTCTCTTCTAGTTTTTTTAGTGTTGTTCTAACTACGAACGCGTCATCATCTTTGGAATTGCTATATACCTCGCAAATCGGGAATTGAGCCTTAATGTATATAATTCTATTAAAATATTCGGCTATCTTTTCGAAAACATTGGCATCTTGATTTTCACTGGCAATTTCCGCATTTCTGGCATCTTCCTGCTGCTTGAAGCGGAGGAATACTTTGATTTTCGCGAGAAGCTCTTCTGGTTTGAATGGTTTGGTTATGAAATCCTCTCCACCGACCTCATACCCGTGAAGTCGATCTTTGAGCAACTCTTTGGCGGAAACAAAAATAATTTTAATGCTGGCAAGGCTCTCGTCCCCTCTAATGTTGCTACAAACCTCATACCCATCTATTCCTGGCATCATAATGTCTAACAAAATTATATCCGGCATAAATTTGTTAGCCAGATCCAATGCTTCCTTACCAGAAGTAGCCGTTTTTACCTCATAGTGTTCTTCAAGCAATTCTGTTAATAAAAACAGAATCATCGGATCATCATCAACTGCTAATATTCTATTTTGCTTAGACATGATTCACCCCGACCCTTTCCTTTGATTTATATATTAAAATCGCACTGCCTATTCTTTTGAAGTATTGTGTTTTGGGACTTTAGCAATATCACAACCGAATTTGTCGGAATGGTCCGGGTAACAAAGAAGTTACTGAACTATATCCCGTTATATTGATTTTTTGTTCTTAGTATGATCGCCTGAGTTATATGATAATCTCTAACAAACTGCCTAAGAGGCAGTCATCGGCAATACTAATATCGTGAGCGGAAAAGAACAATATTATTTTGATGATTGATCAATTACTACGGATGATAGCGTTTATCAAACTTTTTTGTTTAGTATTTCGCGGTTGATGATTTATAACGGATCATCCGGATGTTCATCTTGATATTGCTCTTTGGGAATAGTTCCTGTCAGCCACGATGGATTCATCGGATAGACTTTTGGATTAAACACAGTTGAGTACAAATGCCAGATTAGAATCGATAGTGTCGCTAACCATGCTTCATAATAATGTATAACGCGCATGACATCCAAAACAACTTTCGAGAAAATACCGATGAAAAAATTGTCAAACCATAACATGGTTCCCGTGACTGTCATAATGATCGTGCCCCAGATCACCGCCCAATATTCAAATTTTTCAATGTAGGAAAAGCGACCCAATGCGGGACCCTTATTGGAAAATCCCAGATTATATTTCAACATTCCGAATAGTAGTTTTAAGTCATTCTTATTAGGAATGATGGCTTTGATGAAAGCTGTTCCCTTGGAACTTTTTAAGTATACCAAATGCATCAAACTGGTTAATACCAACGCGACAGCCGCGATACGATGGATCTGATTACGAAGAGAAAACCCCCCCTCCCAACCGAATAAAAGCCGGGTTAACCAGCTTTCTTCATATCGCAGGGCAAATCCGGTAATCACCAATGATACAAAAGCAACCAATAGTAATGTGTGTTGCCATAATGCCCATTTGCTCATCCGTCTGACTTGATCGGTTTTCATCAGATTCCTGATATAACGCCACATATCAAGCTTGATATAAATCACCATCGCTGAAATCATCACAGTGATGAGAATGAAATACAGGACGGAAAAAATATAAGGCCACCCCTCCTTACGCGATTCTTGAAAATCATGAATAGTGGTTTCCGCGATTGCTTTAGAGATCCCCGGATGGCATTTGCCACAGGTTTCCTGTAAGTGATCAATATGAACGGATGAACTTGGATTGTTACGGGGAAGAATGCGGTGTGCTCCGTGACAAGATGCGCAATTGGCAACACTTATATCACCAGCTTTATTTTTTAATCCATGGTAAGAATCGATATACGAAGCAGGTTTTCCGGCCGGCATTCCATATTTTTCATTGAGGGAAGCCGAATCATGACAAGGAGCACAAGTTGCGGTAACTACGAGTGCGGTGCTTACTGAAGATTTTGGATCTTCATGAGGCAAAATCCGGTGTTCTCCGTGACAACTTGTGCAAACCGGGACATGGATTTCACCTCTTTCAAACAATTGACCATGAATCCCTTCTCTATAATCTTGTTCAATTTCTTTGTGGCATTGTCCGCATGTCCTCGGAATCGCGAAATGGTTGATCGCCGATTTTGGATCTCCCGGAGAAAGTATTTGATGAGCGCTATCCTCAGATGAATGACAATCATTACATGTGGCAGCCTGATCAGTCCCTTTCCCGACAGCTTTTCCGTGAACACTGGATTGGTATGTTAATACAGGTTGCCTGGGCAGAAAAGGGTATTCTTTGGTGAGTTCAGCATCTTCATGACATTGTCCGCAAGTTTGAGGCAAATTTAGCGGATGCGCTTGAGACTTTTTATCAGTGGATGACATTATTTCGTGGGAGCCATGGCAATCGGCACAAGAAGGAATATCACTATCGCTCCCTGTCTTGATCCGGCCATGTTTCTGATAAATGGCCTCTTCATCCTCATGACAATTTCCGCAATTAACGCGCTCCAATTTTTCAGAATGCGGAAGTTCAGAAATATTTTCGTGACACTCGATACAATCGGTACCTTCGTGAGCTGATAGATCAATCGTTTTTTGAGTAACTACGGAGACCTTATTTTCTGATCCGCTGTGGCAATCATCGCAGAATTCTATTGTTGATTCATCTTGCGCATAACCAATCGCGGAAAATAATAAAACAAAAAGAACCATGATTGATTGGTGGATCATTTCCGTTTTTGGTAGAAAAGTTTTGACATCCCGCAATGATCAGCTAATTCCCCATTTACTCGGTTATTGAAATACCAGAAACTACAACGGTAGATTAACAATTAAAAACCGCTATGATTGTTTCAAGCTATTTCTTCGGAATCGGATGTTTGATTTCTTCCAACCGCTTGGCAAAGTCAAAGCCTTTGAATGTCGGATTTTTATATACAACCCCGCCCAGAGTTATCTCGGAAGTGTGACATTGCTTACATAAATCCTCATTGGGTACCCACAGTCCCGCTTTTTGGGCGGTAGCTGATTTCGCGGCTCCACCTTCCTTGTATGTTATTTTTTTCATGACCGTCTTCTTCACATACTTCTGACCAGGTCCGTGACAATCTTCGCATTGGACGCCATCTTCTATTTTATATTTTCTCCCAAATTGAGATGCCGCGTATTGTTTTCCGGTGCCGTCGAATTGGGATTTAGCATGACAAACCAGGCAGGCTTTCTCACTTTGCGGGGATGTACTAAATCCCATTTTTTTCGCGAGTTCCATCGCGTTTGGCGTGCCTAGTACATTAAACGCTTTGGCGTGGCTTCCTTTTGACCAGATAATATACTGTTCTCCTTCCTTTTTTTTCTTGTGACAGGATTTACACTTGGATGTTCCCACATATTTATTGGCTCCTATCGATGCAGGTGCAACGAAAAGACATAAAATCAATATCAAAAGAATAGTCCTGATTTTCATTTTTCCCCATAAAATTGTGTAAAATTTCAGGTCAATATTTAGATATCATTAATAAAATAGCTATGCTCCGCTTTATACCTACACCAGCTTCAATGCTTTTGCAAGATCGACTATTTTGTTTTTTGGATATCCGCATTCAGTGTTGGTTAGCCAGTCTCAGCGTGAGCTTAATCTATCACTAGCCATTGAATGATATAGGTCCGCATCATCGTTGATTTTATGAGGCCAGATCATTTCCAATACCTGCATGTCGAGGATTTTTCTCTGAAACATCTTCTAAAAAAACGAAATGACCCATATCGATATAAGAGGTTTTCACCAACGGGAAGTCTGATTGACTCCATGGAAAGCATTCCCATCACAAAACACCAAGCGCAATGCGTTTTTTTCGTAAATTTACGCGCCTATTTCTTAAAAAAAGTTGCAACCAAACCGAAAAGCAACTACAAATCCAATAAGGGTATATTCACGATGGGCAGTATTAGCAGATTGAGTAACCCCTTTTAAAGAAGCTATCAAAACAAGTATTGAAACAAACCGAATTTTTGGGTGTGCTAAAATATGGTAATATTCGGGTATCGCGTTGGATTGAAAAAATGTTTCGTACTCGTTAGCGCAACTCGTATTTCACTAATCGTTCAATCGGAATTATAACCCAATCAAGGAAAGGAGGATATCCATGGGTAATCAAAAAAGAATTCTTGTTGTGGATGATGAACCGGATTTCGCTTCTATTGTTCAAACCAATTTAGAATCAGAAGGGTTTGCGGTAGATGTCGCATATGATGGGGTTCAGGGATTGGCAAAAGTAAATGAAAATCCACCGGATTTAGTTGTTTTGGATGTCATGATGCCTGAAAAAGATGGTTATAATATGGCCAAAGAGCTTAAGCAAAATCCGCGTACCGAGGAAATTCCCATAATCATGTTAACCGCGGTCGGGGATCATGTGACTTCAACACGTTACTCCCATGCCGATGGAATGGCCATGGAAGCCGATGATTACTTACCAAAACCAGCATCAGCTGAGCAAATCCTGGAATCAGTGAATCGATTACTGGACTAAAAACGTCCTCCTAATTTTAATCCAAATCATTGCGAGTGTGAGTAAGTTGATGTTTCACATTAATCGTGACCATATTGACTATCACCCCACTCTCATAATGGTAAATAATTTAAATTGTTGATCAAAAACCAGGAGATTATTTAATCCGACTGTTAAATTAGTTGATTAAAAACATTTGGATTTATCTTAACATAGGCCCACAATAACGAACCGCATACGCTCATAGGAGGGGATCATGTACGGGAGGAGAAAATCAGACGAGGATTTAACCAAAGCTCCTGTAAAAGCCTTCTGTATCTTGGGAGATGAGCGCGTATTCCATGTCAAGTCAGCAGCCATGTTTACAGTCGTTATGCGCAATGCGTATTTGAAAGGGGCTTATGTTCCTTATCAAGTAGCTCCCCACCAACTGGGTGAAGCCATGAAAGCCTTGAATGTCTTGAACTTGGCAGGTGCCAATGTTGCGAGTCCCTATAAAGAAGCCGCGATCCCCTGGATGGATGAGTTATCAGAAGCAGCCCAAATCATCGGCTCAATCAACACCATTATTGTCAATCAGGATCAACGCAAAGGATACAACACCAATGCCATAGGTATTACTCACGCGTTAAAAGCGGTTGATTTTAAGCCGGCGGATAAACCGGCAGTCGTCGTGGGAACCGGTGGCGCGGCGCGAGCGATCGTGTTTGTATTAAATTGGTTTAAAGCCAGGCCTATTTATGTAGTCGGTCGTAACCTTACCAAAATTCATCGCATGACTGAGAAATTGGGAGGTGAAGCTGTTGACTTAAAAGAGCTAGATCGAGTTATTAAAGAAGCGCGAATCATCGTAAACGCCACAACCGTATCCAACGCTGAGGAAAGTTCGGATTTGGCCAGCCAGGTAAGGGGACTGGCCGCCGATCAATGTGAATTGGTATTTGATCTCAATTACAACAAACCAGACAATTTCTGGCTGAAGCTGGCCCAAAAACATGAAGCCCAATTTATGGATGGAATCATGGCACTAGCCCATCAAGGAAGCCAGACCCTGGCACTATGGACCGGAACCACTATTGATCCGAAAGAGTTTTTGATGGCCCTCTCTATCATCTAAAATCGAAAACAGGAGAAAAACACCACCAATTGTATCAAAAAACGAATAAGCGCATAAAGAGATTATCCGCCACTGAAAACACCGCGACTGATAACAGCTGTATGTCGAACAATAGCTTTCTTTTACTAATCCGACTTAATTCTCCTCTTTCGGTAAAGGAAGATTCACCGTGAATGTAGTTCCTTGATCTTCGACACTTTCGACTATTATTTTCCCTCCTAGGTCATCAACCAAGCCTTTCACGATAGGCAATCCTAGTCCGGTTCCGGTAACCATACGGGTTTTTTCTGTTTTAACACGATAAAATTTTTCAAAAATTTTATCCAAATGCTTAGTAGCAATTCCAAACCCGTTATCTTTCACAGATACGACTATAAACGAATTTTGTTTTGATACAAGCACTTCTATAGTGCTTCCCGCAGGAGAGTAGTTGATGGCATTGGTAATCAAGTTGCCGAAAATGCTTTCCAGTTCCAAAGGGTCGGCAATAATGGGTGGCAGTTGACCTGAATATCGATGGAGAATGAGATTTTGTCGATTGGACTCTGCGCGGGTGGATAAAAAATCAACAATATTTTTAAGAAGCGTCCCGATATCAACCGGTTTGTGAACTGCCCCACTGGCTCCAACCTCAATGCGTGACAAATCCAGTAGGTCGCCAATCAAAGATATCAGACCACTGGTTTTTTCTTTGGCACGCGTTAGAATCTGTTGATCATTAGTCACTTCTCCATTTAACGAATGCTTCAGAACGATATTGAGTTGTTCATGAATCGTCGCCAAAGGCGATCGAAGTTCATGAGATACTTTGGCGACAAATTCGGATTTTAGACGATCTAAAAGTCTTACCGCAGTGATATCAACTAATACAACAACGACCCCCTGGCACTTCTTCGAATCATCCAATACCGGCCTTCCGTGGGCCATTAAGTATCGTTTGGCATCGGTGCGAAATTCATAAGCCGTTTGATCATCCGAATTGACACCAATTTCACCTTGGGATAATCGCTCCACCAATTTGATAAACCCATCGTCAGATAGGTAGTCTTCGACACGGCTACCCGGTTTTTGATACCGAGGCAAATTCAAATGTTCCAGAAAAGCAGGATTCATCAAAACTACCTGACCGCTTGTATCAGTGACGATAATTCCATTGGGGAGGGATTCAATAATACCACGAATTCGGCTTTTTTCCGTATCCAGATCAACCAGAGTTTTTTGTCGTTCTTTTTTTAAGTCCGCGGCTTGTTTGATCAAATGTTGCTTTTCCAAAGCCCGTTTCATTACAATGCGCAATTGATCAGGCATTACGGGTTTGGATAAAAAATCATAGGCCCCTTTTTTCATCGCTTCGACAGCTGTTTCCAAGGTAGCGAATCCCGTTAAGATAATGACCAAAGTATCAGGATAGAGATTTCTCACGTGGTGGAGAACCTCCATTCCGCCAATCCCGGACATCATTAAGTCTAACAAGATGACACCCACCTCTTTTTTATTTTTGGATAAATATTGCAGCCCGTCCTCACCGCAGGGTTCTGTGTGCACAGTGCAGCCCATTTTTTCAAGGATACGTCGACACCCCTCACGAATGTCGTGTTCATCATCAATGATCAGAATCGATTTTTGTTCAGATGAATTCGCTGCCTGCATTTTTCGCGTCTATTTTTGTGGTTAAGGGCAACTGAATGATAAAAACGGTACCTTTGTTTAACTTACTTTTAACGATGATTTTCCCCCCGTGTCCTTCAACGATTCCATATGCCATGCTGAGTCCTAACCCTGTCCCTTTTCCTTCTTCCTTGGTGGTGAAAAAAGGATCAAAAATATTGTTAATCACCTCCGGTTGGATACCCGGTCCCGAGTCACCGATGGAAATATAAACCAATCCCTCCTCTTTGCGATGCCATGAATCCAATGTTAAGGCACCTCTCCCTTCCATAGCGTCGGCCGCATTGATTATTATATTCATGAACACATGATTCATCTGTTGGATGTCCACTGAAATTTGAGGGAGATCATGTGATAATCTATTATCAATTTCAATGTGCTGGAAAAGAACCTGTTTGTCCAATAATGATAAAGTGCGTAAAATCGCATCATTGATATCGTGAGGTTCAATCACTCGATCCGTCTGACGTGAAAATTGAAGCAATTGCTTTACAATTTCACCGCAGCGCTGCACGTTGGCAATCACACGCTTGAAATCGGCTTTTGCTTTCTCAGGGAGATCGTAATCTTCCATGATGAGCTGTGTATATAAAGTAATCCCACTCAAAGGATTGTTTAACTGGTGCGCCACTCCGGCAGAGAGTTTTCCAAGTGAGGCCATTTTTTCCGATTGCAATAACTGGAGCCGTGTTTTTTCCAACTCACTTTCCATTATTTTTTTTGGGGTCTGATCGACATTCAAACCCTCATAACCAATAATCTCTCCATTTTCATCATAGCGAACATGACCAGTGAGCAAGACCGGCACGGCATGACCATCTTTATGTTTAAAATTGACTTCATAATCAACGACTTTACCGTGACACTCAATCAATTCCTGGAAATGGCGACGATCCTCGGGATTATAGTAGATTTCCTGGGCGATATCTTTTTTTAAAAACTCTTCTTTGTTTTCATAACCAAGAATATCCATCATGGTTTGGTTAGTTTCCAAGAACTTTCCTTCCCGACTGCTGATGAATACACCACAAGCAACATGTTCAAAAAGACTACGATAATCTTTTTGAAAAGTACGAATTTTCTTTTCATCCTTTTTGGCTTGTGAAATATCCTGATACCTTGCGCAAACGGAAACACTACCGTCCTCATTGCTCAGTGGAAACTCACGAATATCAAAATTTTTATCAAGGGTCTCAAAGTAAGATTCATGGATGTACGACTTGCCATTCTCAATAATCAGCTTGGCACTGCATTCGGGACAAACTTCGGTACACCGATGTAATAACTGAAAACATTTTTTACCATTAATCGGCCCAAATAACTCTTTCATCGTTGTGTTCATATACTCGATACTTTTGTCTTGCCGAATAATAATAATCCCGTCGGTCACCGCGTCCAAAATTGAGTATAGTTGCCGATTATCCATGTGCTTTAAATAAATTTTGCTGTTGATAAAAAGTGTGCTTTATCAATACCGGTTTGTTTCGCTGATCTTACCTCCATGGTAATCGCGCATTGACGCAATTTCCTTCTACCTATCATCGCGTTGGTGAAGATTTTGGAGAGGGGCAAATCAAACCGAGCAGTAAATGACCGCATCCTTGGGTGAAAAATAACGCCGCCGTAACAGATAAATCGGAAAATACGAGGACAATACAACCTGTTCCCATAAACCAGTATCCCGCGATCAGGTATTGTCCGGCGCGCATAATGCTTCCATAGAAGTTATACAAAAAACCGAACCCAAATGCCAGAGACGGAATAATGAAGTAACCGCGATCCTGAGCAACGAAAACAAAGCATAAGAGCACTGAAACGATGACAATGGGAATATGAACATGAACAACTGGGGAGGAGTAAAACGCTTTGGTAATTTGCCAGTAGGTCACTTTTTTCTGATTCCATTCAATGGATAGTAATGTTTTCAATTTTATCGCAGCAATAACAAAGCAATCAATCGCTATTAATCCATAAATGATTAAACGGTAATTTCCAGGAATCCTTTCGTAACTCCCAAACTGCCTAATCAGCAGATGGATCACCACCGCAAACCCCATAATAGATAATCCGCCGATCATGGATATCATTTTGAAATTAGCGGGTAAAAATAACTTTTGCAGCAATGGACTATTTTTATTAAGAACCGATTCTGTGGAAGAAATATCCTTGGGTAATCGATTAACTTGATCTTTTTCTTCTGATTCCATAATTTTCTCCGGAGAAAAGCAGTCTAATTTTGATCTTTTAGTTATCAAAGGTAGACCACACTATGTTGTTTACCTGCCTGTTGTGTATTGTGGTTTATAATAAGACCCACCGCTTTAAAAAATCAAGGATAAAGATAGTCATTTTTTAGTCCGTGTACTCACACTCAGGTATGAAACAGCGCTACAGAAACAAAATATATAAATAATGAGTAAGCTAATCCTTGATGGAAAAGTGGTCCCTCAGCCTTTTTTCCTTTGGGGCTTTATCACTTTCTCAAGCTCGTCAATATCAATCTGCTTTTTTAAAAAGTTTGATTCACAGCTTTGCTAAGTTTTCAAGCTGTAATTCCCAGCCAGGTGATTGCTTAGCCATCAGGTTCGATTACCAACCAGCAAAAATAGGATTAGCTTCGCTAGCTGTCTCGGCTATTATTGTTCGCGTGACTGAATGACTGCTGGTGGTATGTGGAAAGACAGGGGAAATATGGATGATATTGACAAATATGTTCGCAATCTCAGGAAGAGGGGATTATTTTGATTATTGATTTGGTATTCCAGAGGGCAACAAGAAGCAATTGATTACATGCATAGTTTTGATAAGTTTGACCCTACAACGGCACTTAAACGATTATCTGACTGATTATGTGTTTCAAAAATTGAAAATACCTTGTTTTTCAGGATCATGTTCGCGGTGTGGGATTGACTCGTTTGGGAGCACCCCTGCGATATGTTTGGTTCATTGGCCGCTCGGCATGTCCAATATAATATACGATTATCGATATTTCCGGTGCGAAGGGGATTGTCTCACCAATTAACCGTATCGTTTCCTTCGTTTTTTCCAAATAACTTCTGACGAATTCAATATGTGAGGTATATGCCTGCCTGATGATTTCGGCCCGTTTCTTTCGAACCTCCGGTTTCTTCGGTGTCGAATGCTCTAACTTCTGAGTGATGCGATAGCGTTTCTTTACTGTTTTAATAGTGTATGCACACGGTCTCCATCCGGGAATATGATGATGAGCACAAAATCGACTGATTAAACCGATTACTTTTCGCGTCGCATCGAACAACAACCCAATATCCGTCGGGTAATGCGCGTTCGTTTGTACCACAAAAGAGTCACAGCTGCTGAAAAATGTTTCATCGAATCTTTTTCCACATATTATTTCAGCCCTATTAAATTGAAATCTTGGGGTGTCAGGTTGATAACTCGGAAAAATACCCGGTGTCAGTCAATTCCAATTCTGATTGATGCTGGCTGAGCCTTGGCTTCCTTTTTCTTCGGAAAATTACTTCTGGGCTTTGCCGCTCGAACCTTGAGAACACGTTCCTGGTATTCATTCTCGTTGAGTTCTTCAATTGCTTTTTGGGCGTCTTCCTCACCCATCACTACAAACGCGTAACCCTTTGACCGCCTGGATTGCCTATATCGAATTACATTTGCTTCCTGAACGTTACCAAAAGGTTCAAAGATTTTTTTTAATTCTTCATCTGTTGTTTTAAAAGGCAAATTGCCAACATAAATTCTCTCTTCCACAGAATACCCTTGATTATAATTCGAAAAAACCGAAAAGACATTGTAAAGTCGGTCGCCGTCAAGCAACCATAACAGTGTGATACAATCCACGAGGATAATAAAATTAATATTATATTACCAGAAAAAAACAAAAAAGGCCAATTTTTTGTGCTTTTTTGGCAATTTATTGATTCTCTCAAATAAAGCAAATAATCCCAAAAACCGCGCGAACCCTACAACATCAGAGTTACAGCAATTATACGCGGAAGGAAAGCGTCAAACAAACCATCATTGACGATATTATGGGTATTCAATGGCCACAAAAAGAAGGAATATCTCGGGGTCGCTTAATTCTTGAAGTTTCTTGCGACTAACGAAATGCAAGAGTACTGGCATAAAGAAACCGGTTATTTCCCGATTACCATCCATGCTTACAACCCTTTAAAATCGCAAGGGTATTACTCTGATAATCCACTATAGGAAGTTGGAATAAAGCAATTGAACAGAAGAAACCCAACAAAAATTTCAAGGGGTCTTCGACTGGGTTACTTCGTTCAGATCCGCAACATCATCAACGAGGAACTGGAATTGGTCTGGAACGATACCAAAACACCAGAGCAAGCCCTTAATGATACTGTTTCCAGAAGTAACACGAAATTGAGAGATTTCGAAAAAACTTACGAATAATCAAATATTCGTTTTATAAATTCTAGCACGCAGATCGGAGCTCGACTTCTAATTAACAGTTGAGCTCCATTACATACGAATACCAGACGTTTTATGGCACTCTATACCAGCGGAAAAGCGGAAAACCGAAGAAGCAAAAACCAGAACTTGCCTTGAGGCGAATTTTAGTTTGACCAGTAAACCACAGCTAACAATTTGCTGAAATCACCAATCAACATACTCTATTTGTAAGTACGACTTATGATCAAACGATCTTTTTTTCGATCCAAATCACTACCGTATTTGTTGATATTGCCGCAAATAATGGTCACGCTGACCTTCTTTTATTGGCCCGCACTTCAAGGGCTGATGAATTCGATGTTTCGTAGTGATCCATTTGGTCGAAGCAGTAAGTTTATTTGGCTTGAAAATTTTACCACGCTTTTTTCAGATCCTCTGTATCTAAAGTCCATCGGCATTACTTTTATTTTTTCTATAAGCACAGCTACCTTATCGATCAGTACCGGATTATTTATAGCGGCAATGGCTAATCGCGCCTTAAAAGGTAAGGCAATGATTCGTACCTTTTTAATATGGCCATACGCGGTCGCACCGGCGATATCGGGGATTTTATGGTTGTTTATGCTGCACCCATCCTTTGGAATAATATCCATTACCATGAAAAATACTTTTGGTATCAATTGGAATCCGATTCTCGAAGGAAGCGATGCGTTAATTATGGTAACACTGGCCAGCGCCTGGAAAGAAATAAGCTATAACTTCGTCTTTTTCATAGCCGGTATGCAATCAATTCCCAGTTCACTGATTGAAGCGGCAGCAATTGACGGAGCCAGTCCTTTCAGACGATTTTGATCTGTTACGCTGCCATTGTTATCCCCGACCTTGTTCTTTTTAACAGTGATGAACATCATCTATTCGTTTTTCGAAACCTTTGGCGTCATTCATACCGTTACTCAGGGTGGCCCCGGCGGGTCAACCAATATCTTAGTTTACAAAGTGTATCAAGATGGTTTTGTGGGCTTGGATATGGGCTCCTCATCGGCACAGTCCGTTGTATTGATGACATTCATTATCATCATTACTGTCCTTCAGTTCAAATACCTAGAGAAAAAAGTGCAATATACAGGATAACAACAATGGTTGAAAAGACACCGATACTTGATTTTTTGACATACGCGTTTTTAGTTATGGGGATTTCCATTGTTGGTTTTCCGATTATTTACGCCATTATTGCCTCTACCTTACCATTGGAAGAGGTTTCCAAAGTTCCGATGCCGATGGTTTTTGGTGATCAGTTCATTGTCAATATTTCTGCGGCCTGGGAGCGAGGAGATTTGAGTACTCAATTAATGAACTCCTTTATCATGGCTTCCGGGATCACCATCGGAAAAATAACGGTATCCATGCTAGGGGCTTTTTCAATGGTTCATTTTGATTATCGATTTCGCGTGGTGGCATTTGTTTCCGTATTCTGCACCTTAATGTTGCCTGTTGAAGTCAGAATCATGCCGACTTATGAAATGGCCGCGAATTTATTTGGTCCCTTACAAGCGGTTTGGGATTTTTTACACCTGGATGGTGTATTAAGTTGGATCTCCCAAAATGAAATTGAAGTGGATTTGGACTGGAGTCTTTTGGATAGTTATACCGGACTAATTCTGCCTCTGGTCGCGTCAGCGACATGTACCTTCTTATTCCGACAGTTTTTTCTTACCATTCCGGAGGAACTCACCGAAGCGGCAAAACTGGATGGCGCGTCACCTATGATGTTTTTTCGCAAAATTCTATTACCTCTATCCAAAACCAATATCGCGGCTCTGATTGTGATCGAATTTGTTTATGGTTGGAACCAGTATTTATGGCCTTTGTTAATCACAACCGATCCTAAAATGAAAACAGCGGTGATCGGACTCCAAAATTTAATTCCCCAAGCGGATGATATTCCTGAATGGAATGTGGCACTGGCAGCGGCACTAATTGTTATGCTACCTCCTATTTTGGTTGTGCTTTTTATGCAACGTTGGTTTGTCAAAGGTTTAATCGATACCGAAAAATAAACCATGGAATTGTTTTCAAAAATCCCCGTGAGTTCCAAAAAGCAAATCCGCTATGTGCTGTCGGATATCGACGATACTTTAACTTTCGAGGGTCAGCTACCGTCGGTGGCCCTTTCCTCAATGGAGCGGCTTCAAAACGCCGGACTGATAGTGATTCCCATAACAGGCCGTCCAGCCGGTTGGTGTGATTACATGGCCCGGATGTGGCCGGTGAAAGCTGTTATCGGAGAAAATGGCGCTTTTTATTATCGATACGGTCGAATCCATCGGCAAATGATTCGCCGATATTGGAAATCTTCATCGGAACGATTGGCTGATCAAAAAAAATTGTGGCAAATCCGCAAAGAAATTCTTAAACAAGTTCCTGAATGTCGGATATCAGCTGACCAAAGTTATCGCGAAACCGATCTGGCCATAGACTTTTGTGAGGATGTAACACCTCTATCCCAAGAGAGAGTTTTGAAAATCGTAGAATGTTTCAAAAGAGCGGGAGCGAAAGCCAAAATCAGCTCAATCCACGTCAACGGTTGGTATGGTACATACAACAAATTGATGATGACACGCAAACTATTCAAGGAATAATTTGATAGGGACTTGGAAACTGTCAAGGACCAAGTTATTTTCGCGGGTGATTCGCCGAATAACGAACCCATGTTTGAGTATTTCCCCAATGCTGTTGGTGTGGCTAATGTAATCCGTTACCAACAGCTAATGAAAACTTTTCCCGCATGGATTACGACAGAAAAAGGTGGTTTTGGATTTGCCGAAATGGTTGACTTGTTACTATCATAGCCTCGAAAAAGTGATGAGGGGTCGCACTGAAACCGGCACAAATGGTTCCTGAACCCTTAAATTTCAGCTTAGCATACTGAAATAACGCCCTCACGCCAGTACACATCACAATTTTCCTGAAACCAGGAACTGAAATTCAATTTTTTATATGATAACCCTACTAGAAAAAGCCAAAACACTTGAAAGTGAAATCAAAGAATTTCTCTATTTGTTACAAAAATCCGGTCTTTTGTTCCAAGAGGCTGTTCAAGAATTTATGAATCGCCAGTTAGATGATTTTCAAAAACGGGTAGCGGATGTCCGAAAAGTGGATAGCGATGCCGATAAACTCAAGCGGAGAATCAAACATAAATTGTATCGCAATTCATTGATTCCCGATGAGCGAGGGGATATTTGGGATTTGATCGAATCTTTGGACAGCTTGTTGGATGTACTACGAAAAGTAATGGAAAATTTTTACTTCGAAAAACCATCAATGCCCTCAATCGTTAAAAAGCATTTTGTTGAAATCGCGACTCTGACACAAAAAACAATTGAGGAATTGACAAACGCTACCAACGCGTACTTTACTAACCATACAATGGTGAGTGAATTTGTGAATCAAGTTCTGGTTTTCGAACACGAAATCGATAAAACTGAAGATATGTTAAAAAAGACCATTTTCGTCTCGGATGAATTTAAAACACTGAGCCATCGACTTCAACTCCGATATTTTACCGAAAAAATGGCATTGGTGAGTGATGTGTGTGAATTGGTGAGCGAAAAACTATCTGTTTTTGTAATGAAAGGCGAGAGTTGAGATATCGGTAGGCGAGAAGTTGGATCTCTTCTTCTTTTTTAAAAGCGAAACGGTCCGCAGAGATCATACCCGCTATTTCAATCGAAAGCACCCTCCTAATTTATATGAATGTGTATCACCATGAGTTTCCATGGCGTGAACACAGCGTATGTATAACTTATAAAAGGATAATTGAACAACTCCGGGGCGGATAATACTATTCGAAAAGCGCGCTGACCTCAGTTAAACTGATTCCCCAAGTCAAAAATAGGCAAATAAACAGCTAGCAGTAGGACTAAAATAATCGTTCCTACCAACAGGATTAAGATGGGTTCTATCAATTTACTGAGTTTCTCAAATCTTGCGGCTCTAGTTTGTTGAATATAATAGGATACTTGATGAAAGCCGGTCTGCAAACTACCGGCTTTTTCAGCGGATTCAATATAAATCCGATATATGGAAGGAAACCAAGGCACTTGAAAAAAAGCTTGGGAAAATGGCACTCCGGTGGATAACAATTCTGAAACAGCCACTCCATGTTTTTTATTCTGAGCCGAGAGACAATTACCGGCTATCATGGTGGCGTCTCGAACCGATTGACCGGCAGCAAGCAATATTTTCATCGCGTGGGCATACAACAACTGATCTTCTTTCGATGCCAGATAACTAGCTATAAACCGAGCTAACCCAAACACGGGATGTAATCGATTCATACCCGGACAATAATACCATCCGATAAACACTGCCATTGCTCCTCCAACGATCCCCCAAGAATGTCGTATAAGTTCCGATAGGTATACTAACCATTGAGTCAATACGGGCAAATCCCCTCGAAATAGAGCATACACGTTTGAAAACATCGGAATAATAAAAACCACTATAGCCAAACTCATTCCCAAGGTTAGGTAGCAAACAATTTTGGGATATCGGATCACCTTCGCGATTGCCTGTTTTCGTGACTCTTGGCCTGTGTAAAAATCAACCAGAGAATTCAAACCATCTATAAGCTTCCCCGTTTTCTCACTCAACGCAATGGTTGCCACAAAAAACTCAGGAAACATCGGTGACAATCGCTTGAATGCCTGTTCCAAAGACTCACCTTGATGCAATATATTATCTAATTTTGTAAAAACATATCGGGCAATCAAAGAAGGATTATTTCGAATCAATATGCTCAGGCTCTCTTGAAGTGAAGCACCTGATCCCAGCACTAAAACCAAGGTGTTCAAAATATCCAGTAAGTTTCGATTGGTTAAACGCCGACTTAAAATCCGGGTCGGGACAGAGCTTATTTTTAGATTATAGTACCCTTTGCTCTGTAACTTTGAACGAACAAGACGCCGCATTTTGTCCCGAGCCACTCCAAATTTCAGATTCCCTTGAATGGTCTGACCTTCCCATAAATATACAGAGTGTATCATAAGCATATCGCATCGAGTTCTGTTTCGGAGATGACACCCTGCCTTACCAATTGAATTCCATTTTGTCTCAGTGACTGAAATTTGGATTCATCCGCGACTTTTTTTATTTCGGTAACCGAAGCCCCAGCTGCCAATTGTTTTCGGATTTGATCATCAATCGAAAGCATTTCCAGAAGAGGCACTCTGCCGCTAAATCCGCGTCCGTCGCATGCGGAGCAGTTCTCGGTGTCATTATCACAAGCACATTTTTTGCTCATCAATCGTTGTGAGATGATTAGGCGCAATGATGAGGACAGATCTTCTCCTTGCACACCAAGGGTTTTCAGACGGTGAATCGCTTCGAAGACAGTATTGCTGTGTAAGGTTGACAAAACCAAATGGCCTGTTTGAGCTGCTCGAGCCGCGATTTGAGCAGTCTCACTATCTCGAATTTCTCCAATAAGGATCACATCGGGGTCCTGTCTTAAAAAAGATCGCAACGCCGCTGAAAAAGTCACTTCGGCCAACTCATTAACCTCTACTTGAGTAATCGCTTCTATGCGGCATTCAACGGGATCTTCAATGGTAACAATGTTCAATGATTCTGCCATCAATTCATTGAGGATGGCATATAGCGAGGTCGTTTTTCCGGAGCCCGTAGGTCCCGTGAACAAGATCAATCCTGATTTTTTCCGGATGGTTTTTTGAATTGTTTGGATGTGATCTCCCATCAGTCCCAAATGAGACAGTGAGAACATTACCGACGTTGCGGGGAGTAAGCGAATTACAATTTTTTCCCCGTTAACACCCGGTATCGTTGATGTACGCAGATCGAACCGTTTACCTCGGTCGCTCACATAATGAAAATGACCATCCTGGGGAGATCTTTTTTGAGCAATATCCATTCTCGAAACAAGTTTAACTTTGGTAAAAACATTTTCTTCGATCCGAGCCGGAGTTTCAATTAATTGCAAGTTGCCATCCACACGTATCCGTACTTGTCTCGCGATGGGCAAACTTTCTAAGTGAATATCCGACGCGTTCAATAATACAGCTTTTTCGAGTATGAATTTTAGTAGTTTTGTTGCCTGATTACTCCCGGTTAAAGTTCCCTCCTGGTTCAGTCCCTCCAAACGCTCTTCAATTAACCGATCAAGACAAGCATAGAGTTGGTAACGGGTGAACAAAAAAGGAAGTAGCTTTAATAACTCTATCAAATGGGTTTTTTCCGAGATAAAAACCCTCGCCTGTTGATCCTCTTGTTTCACAAATGTAAATTGAAGTTGGTTCTCAATTTTAAGGACAGCGGGCGCATGAGAGTCTCCCATCTCAGGTAATGTTAGGGTATTTTCCCATCGCTTGATGTCAAATATATCAAGGGGAATAGCACGAAGTACGCTATCGGATTGTTTTTTGCCGAACAAGGGTTCCATGAATTCAATTCGTTTAGTACGATTAATTTACGCGTGCTGGTCAATAGTAGAACAAATCAGTTTAGCAGTGGGTGAATTAGCCCGCATCGAAACCTGAACTTGGTTCAGCAAATATTGGATTCACATGGGACTTATGATAAAACTAATCATCGTGGGCGTTGCCGGGTATATTGTGTACCGTACCGTCAAAACAAAAATCAAGACCATGATTTTCGGCCCCCAATCACCCAAAGAAGTTAAGACCACTACAAACTTAGTGGCTTGTGAACACTGTGATCGATATATCGATGCAAAATCCGCGATCGTTCACAAAAAACATACATTCTGCGACCGAGATTGCCAACAATCCTACATAAAAAATACGGGGTAAGCAACAGCAAACCATTTTGGCCTAACGTTATCATATCGCTAAAAGTGACTCAATTGAGAAGAACCAAATAGCTGAAGAAGGCTGTACGACGAGAGTGGTTTTATTTTAGAAAAAGGGGGAGGGATCCTTCTACTTCCGCTTTCTCAACGGAAACCGATGCATATAAGGTAGAAGAATCACGTATTCGCTTCAGCCCGGTTCATTTTGAAAACGCGGCAGAGCTTCTTTCACCATAGCACTATCATCCTTGAATCCAAATACTTCAAAATCATTTGGAAAATCGATTTGAGATTGATCAAGATTTAACTTGATTTCTGACATAGCGCGCTTCGGTTAAAGATCAAATATGATTTTTTGTCCATACTTCAGCCACAACCCTGATAACTCCAACTTTTTTGATTGTCATTATTCACCATATCGCATAAAATGAAGTTTGCCTTGAGAATTTGAACACCCAGCCATTTCACCCAAATAGACAATCAACCACACTGACGCTATATAATCTAAGCACTATGGATCTTTACGAACTTCCTATCCACACGCTGCATGAACAGCGGTTAAAAGGAGAAATCACCACCGAAGAAATCACTCAATCGGTTTTACATCGTATTGAGCAAACCGAATCGCAACTTAACTCGTTCTTGTATCTCACAGGAGATCAGGCACTGGAAAAAGCCAAAACGATTGATCAGCGAATCGAAAAGCAAGAGGAAGTTCACCCCATTGCCGGAATGCCCATTGCGGTAAAAGATATTTTTTCCACTCAGGGAGTTAAAACCACTTGCGGGTCCAACTATTTAAAGGAATATACACCACCGTTCGAATCAACGGTGACCCAAAAGCTCCTGGACGTTGATTACAACCTGATCGGAAAAACCAACATGGATGAATTCGCCATGGGATCGTCCACAGAAAATTCAGCATTCGGTGTTACTCGAAATCCATACAAGCTGGAGCGAGTACCCGGTGGCTCTTCAGGGGGGGCGGCAGCGGCGGTCGCCTCAGGCCAAGCACTTGGTGCCTTAGGTACCGACACCGGAGGATCTATTCGACAACCTGCAGCATTTACCTCCATTGTGGGTTTAAAGCCGACTTATGGTCGAGTCAGCCGCTGGGGAATGGTCGCTTATGCCAGCTCGTTTGATCAGGCAGGTCCCATGACAAAAGATGTGGAAGATGCGGCAATACTGTTGAAAACCATCTCAGGATTTGATAAGCGTGATGCCACATCACTTAAAATAAATACCCCCAATTACAAAGATTTCCTTGATCAACCCATCCAAGGGATGAAAGTTGGGTTGATCAAAGACCTTGATTTAAATGCCTGCGATCCCGAAATCATTAGTATTTTTGAGGAAAATCTGGAGGTGTTGAGGGGGGGAGGTGCCGAAATCATCGATGTATCGGTTCCCAACATCGCGCATGCCATCGCAGCCTACTATATCATCGCCCCATCGGAGGCCAGTTCGAATTTAGGTCGTTACGATGGTGTACGATACGGACACCGATCGGCTTCCGCGGAAAATTTACAAAGCATGTACGAAAAATCCCGCGAAGAAGGATTGGGAAAGGAAGTTAAACTCAGGATACTTTTGGGTACTTTTGCGTTATCCGCAGGATATTATGACGCGTATTATATCAAGGCTCAAAAGATACAAAACCTAATACGTTCTCAATTCCACCAGGCTTTTTCCGCTGTTGACGTTGTGGTATTGCCAGTAACACCTACACCGGCATTTAAACTTGATGAAATGACTGACGACCCATTGCAGATGTATTTAATGGATGCCTTCACCATCCCCGCGAATTTAGCGGGGATACCCGGTATTTCAATCCCGGGAGGATACACCAAAGATAATCTGCCTGTTGGGTTTCAAATACTATCGAATCACTTAATGGAAGAAAAGCTATTCAAAATAGCTCATTTTTTTGAAAAAACAAGCAATTTAACCAAACCACCATTGGCAATATAATCATGAGTCAACCAAAATTGGAGCGATTGGAAAAAGAATTGGGGCAACTGGAAAAAGAATTCCTCGATGGTATCAAAAATACCCACGAAATTAAAGATTTGGAAGCGCTAAAGATCCGCTTCCTCGGGAGAAAGGAAGGGAAATTGTCACAGTGTATGAAGTATCTAAAATCCCTGAGCGCCGACAAGAAAGCTAGCGTCGGAAAAGAGATCAATCGAATTAAAGCACTGATACGAGAGGGCTTGAGCGAGCGCCAACAAGAACTCAAGAAAATTCAATTTAAGCGACAAATGGATGAAGAGTGGGTGGATATCACACTCGACCCCATCCACACTAAGATGGGCAGCATGCACCCGATAACGATGGTGCAGAACTCGCTTGAGGATATTTTTGTATCCATGGGATTTCACGTCTTGGACGGCCCCCATATTGAAACCGAATATTACAATTTTGAAGCACTCAATATCCCCGCTCATCATCCGGCCAGGGATATGCAGGATACCTTTTACTTTGAAGATGGCCACCTTTTAAGAACCCAGACTTCGAATATTCAGATTCGAGGTATGGAAGCTTTGAAACCTCCGCTTAAAATTATCGGTACCGGAAAGGTGTTTCGATGCGAAAGGACCGATGCTTCTCACGACTCTTGTTTTCATCAACTAGAGGGAATGATGGTGGATCAGGATATCTCAGTGGCCCATTTGATCTACTTTATGAAAACAATGCTCAGCGGAGTATTTCACCGCGAAGTTAAAGTGAGGCTGAGGCCAGGATACTTCCCTTTTGTTGAACCCGGATTTGAACTTGATATGGAATGTTTACTTTGTGATGGAAAAGGATGTAAGGTCTGCGGCTACTCTGTCTGGATCGAATTACTCGGATGTGGCATGGTTCACCCTAACGTTTTAAAAGCCGGGGGAGTTGACCCCAATACTTATTCAGGTTTCGCGTTTGGTATGGGAATCGACCGCTTGGCCATGATGAAATATAAAATTAAAGATATCAGACCGCTGCATGGCGGGAATTTGAATTTTATGAGACGGTTTGTTTTGGCTTCACCAGTAAAAACCGCGATACCCCGTATATACACTCACCACCAAAACGTCAGGCAATCAAATCAAACTTGAATTATGAAAATCTCTTTAAATTGGATTGGCGATTTTATCGAATTAAATCCTGACTTACCCCAAAAAGGGCTTGTTGAGACCATTACGCTTTCGGTATGTGAGGTGGAAGGGTACGCGGAGACAGGAACTCACTTGAAAAATGTCGTGGTAGCAGAAGTTCTGGAAATCGCTCCACATCCCGAAACGGAAAAACTAACAATCGTTGAAATCAATTGCGGTAAAGGCAAAGAAAAAGTAGTCTGTGGTGCCAAAAACCTCAAAGTAGGTGATAAAGTACCCTATGTACCAGCGGGCGTTACTTTGCCCGGTAATTTAAAAATCAAGAAAGCGGAGATTAGGGGAGTCGAAAGTAACGGAATGCTTTGCGCTGAAGATGAGTTGTATTTTTCGGACAATCATGAAGGATTGATGATCCTACCTGATGATGCCATCAATGGCTGTTCACTCGACCTTATTTACCCTGATCAAGTTGATGTGATCATAGAGGTCGATAATAAAACGATTACTCATCGACCAGATCTCTGGGGGCATTATGGTTTTGCCCGTGAACTGGGGACAATATACGGTCTGCCAATGAGGAAGAAGGTCGTCAAGCCAGAAAACCTGGAAGGAAAAGGAGAGCGCTTAATCGAAGTGGAAGTGGTCGAATCCGATCTCGTACCGCGCTTTTCCGGAGTCTCTATCAAAAATGTAGAAGTCAAGCCTAGTCGGACATTTATGCGTCATCGACTTACTCGGATTGGGCTAAGATCGATTAATAATCTGGTCGATTTAACCAACTATGTAATGTTGGAATATGGACAACCCATGCATGCCTTTGACGCGGAGAAAATCCCTGGTAACAAGCTAACAGTCAAACTCGCGGAAGAGGGCAGCAAGGTAACGACCCTCCATAATAAAGAAGTTACATTAGGGCAAAATGACTTGACGATTTGCGATGCTGAAGGTGCTTCGGTTGTCGCGGGTGTTGTCGGAGGGTTGAATTCCGGAGTCACAGATAAAACAACATCCATTTTTTTGGAAGCGGCGAATTGGGATCCCGTCAATATTCGAAAAACCTCAACCCGTATCGGTCTCAGAACCGATGCCAGTCAGCGATTTGAAAAAGCGTTGGACCCCGAAATGACCATGTTGGCCATTCAAAAAGCTGTTAAATTGCTCAGACTAACCAGCCCCGATCTTGAGTTGCGCGGAGATCCTGTGGATGTATGGGGTAGAAAAATCAAACCGATTACGGTCAAAACCTCATTTGATTTCATCAGTCGACGTCTGGGAAAACAAATCAACTCGGAAGAAATCTGCGGCATACTAACCCGGTTGGATTTTAAAATCAGTGACGATGGCTCGGAAATTCTGGTTGAGGTTCCGTCCCACCGACGCACTAAAGACGTATCGATTCCCGAAGATCTTGTTGAGGAAGTGGGGCGTATCCATGGCTTCAATAATATCAAACCCCAAGCTCCCATGTTCCCGATTATGATACCGGTCTTCAATCAGGAACATCAGTTCAGATTACTGGCATGCACCGTATTGCTTAAAACCGGCTTCCATGAAGTGTATAATTATCCGCTGACCAATCAAGAGGCAGAAGATTTTTATGGCATCCAATCGACCGCCGTTATGCGATTGCGCAATCCGGTCGCCGATCATCAAACACAAATGCGGACATCATTGCTTCCCCATTTTGTGCGGACGATCAAAAACAATCAGAAAATAACCTTTGATTTCAGAAATTTTGAAATTGGTCGGATTTACTATAAAAATCAAAAAGGTAAACCGGAAGAACCGCGTAAATTGATTGTTGGTTTGAGCACCCCAAAAAGTCGAACCGGAGGTGCTTTTTTCCAACTGAAAAGTCAAATATTTAACTTATTGGTGCGATTACAGATCCCAGATATAGTGTGGGAGTCCATGGAAAATCTACAGACCAATTATCAGCATAAGCACATTTCAGCGGCAATCTATTCGCGAGATCATTTTTTGGGAACGATTTTCTCTTTTTCGCCTGAATACATGGATCTTATCGGTTTGAAAGAAGATGTATGCATTGCCGAACTCGATTTTGATAAAATGTTTGAATTGGACAAAACGGAGTACGCTTACAAGGAGCCTCCCAAATATCCGTCAGTTAATTTCGAAATTTCCGTAATGGCATCCAAACGCACTTATTATCAGGAAATCAGCGATTTGATCCGTTCAACCGATGAGTTAGCCGCCAATGTCGCTTTTTTGAGTGTTTACCATCCTGAAGAATATCCGGGTCAAAAGTCTGTCTCAATTTCTATTGAATTCCGATCCGAAAACAAGACACTTGAACCCCATGAGGTCTCAGCATTGCAAGAGAAGGTAATCAGTAACCTGGCTGAAAGAGGTTATCACCTCCGCCCCGACAATCCTAAAAAATAATCCAATGGACGCGCCGAATATCTATACCATCACCATCGTAAGCAATATCGGTACACCGATTTCTTTCACTGTTAAACGGTGGAAAATTCGTTTTTTCTTTTTGGTCTTTATTCTTTTTTTAGCTTTTATCGGATACGAGGCGTATCAATATTTGCTTCTCCGGGAAGAAAGTAAAGGGTTAAGAAAAGATCTGACGGATTCACAAAAGAAGATAGGGCAATTAAGCACTCAAATTGCCGTTCATGATAACGCGCTGTACCATGCAAAGGAAGAAGTAGAGGAACCGCCTCCTATTCTGGAAACGACCTTAACGGAACAACCGGAACTTGAGACAAAAGGGGTGTGGGTAACCGACAAGAGCAGTCTGCTGACTCAAGGCCCGAGAGAGGAAACCGCTCTTGAAGTGACCAAACTTAATGCACGTGTTAAAGGCGATGATTTGTTATTGAGCGTGCAGATCACCAACACATCCGAGCAGCTTAAAAA
>CAZJUM010000007.1:28443-29314 GCA_964549175.1 uncultured Pseudomonadota bacterium
CCGGCGGATATATAAACATTGCGCTGATCAACAATAATGTTTCGCCACCCGTCTATAAATCAGCTACAGGGGGATCTTTGGGCAAAAACGGATTTCCGTCGACATACAAATCAGGTAAACTTTATTCGCTCAGAAGTAATCAAAGATCTCGCACATATCGTAGGCGTGTTCAATTGACTGAAACTGACGAATACTATACCGACGCGCTGCTTTTGATTTATTCCCACAGAGGACGCCTTCTCAATAAGCAAACGCTTCCGCTGGATAAGAAGATTTTTCTAGAATAATAAGTCGTTGGTTTTTTAAATGAGTGATAAAAAGATGTCAAAAACGCTTAACGGTCTTTTCGGAGTCGGAAGCCAATTTCAAGGTCAAATCAATTTTGATGGCACCATCCGCATTGATGGTGTTGTTTACGGAGAAATTTTTTGTAAAAATAAGGGTCTCAGCACCGTTATCATCACTGAACGCGCGGTAGTTGAAGCCAACATTGTCGCTGACGTAATAATCGTTTCCGGTATGCTATCAGGCAATATCAAGGCCATTGAGCGTCTGGAATTACACGCACCGGGTCGAATTGAAGGCATGGTTTACACTAGCGATTTCTGCGTTAAGGATGGCGCGTTGTTTCAAGGGGAATGTATTATGATTCGTCATTTAAGTGCTGAAGATAAACGAGCACTGAAACTAGAAGGCTTTTATAATATCCATTCCCAGAATGTCATTTCGGACAAGCGGCAGACCATCCAAAATATTTTGGATCATCCGGTTAATTGATACCTTGATCTACGCAATCCAAAAACTCTAGTGGAACTTACTCACATTTCGGGGTTAATTTCTTCTCTCTAAAGAGCACCCACTTTCTCTGCCT
>CAZJUM010000008.1:0-28298 GCA_964549175.1 uncultured Pseudomonadota bacterium
CTCTTCGAGACTATGGAGCCACCAGAGAGAAATTAGCTGAACAGTTACATTTTTTATATAATTATGTACAATTCGCAACCCCATTTCTTTGATCACCCCCTGTCATTCCCACGAAAGTGGGAATCTAACGTCCGCTGATGCAATGGTTAAGGTTGAGGAAGAGTCATTCCCGCGAAAGTGGGAATCTAACAATAAAAGTCTAAGAAACAAAATGCCTGAAAAGTGGACAAAATCAACCGGATCCCCGTATTCGCGGGGATGACAGGCATTATTGGCAAATTAGAATGTTAATAGTACATAATCAGGTATTTTTAAATAAAATACAATAAGAGCCTATCCACTCCCGGTGATATCCGATTCATTGTTTGGGTGGTTCCTCCTAATCAGGCCCAGTTCAACGGATCGATGGTGAGCTGATTTATACCCTTCAACCATAATTTCCATCAATCTGTTTTCCTTATAGTGCTTCATGGCGGCTTCAGTGGTTCCTCCCGGAGAGCTCACTTTACGTCTTAATACTTCGGCGGAATCATCTGATTTGTGTAGCAAATTAGCGGCACCGAACAAAGTTTGGTTGGCTAAAATATGGGCTTCATCCTGATCAAACCCCAATTCCACAGCGCCCTTTTGAAGTGATTCAGCCAGGAAAAACAGATAGGCGGGCCCTGTTCCGGAGATAGCTGTAGCCGCGTCGACTTTTTTCTCATCATTGACCTTTAGCGCGACTCCCATAGCTGAGAAAATTCGTTTGACGACTTTTAAAGATTCTCCTTTAATTTTTTTATGACCGCAAAATACCGTCATCCCCAAAGACATTAAGCACGGTGTATTAGGGATGGAGCGGATGATTTCATCAGTTTGCAGGGCCAGTTTCAATTCGTTGATTGAAACTCCGGCCATCAATGAGATCACAAGGGTGTTAGTATTGATCTTGAGTGCCAGGTCTTGCATGGCTTCATGAGCAAATTGAGGTTTAACGGCAAGAATGACAATTTCAAATTCGTTTTCGTGCTTGAGGATGTGGTCAAGGATGAGACAATTGTGTGAGGCAAATTCTCTGGTGTAGTGATTGGCTTTTTTTTCAATTATTATGAGATCGTTTCCAATACAAATTCCTTTGCGCAGTAGTGCCGCAACAACAGCTGATCCCATATTTCCGCATCCGATAACGGCTATAGATTTCATAGTATCTCCTATAAAAATAACTGATTATGAGTTTGACATAGCTTCTATGTCGGATTTTTTGATTTTGTTTCACTTCCATATTGACGTTGTTTATCGCCCGCCTGGGCGGTGCCGGCAAAAAGTTCGGGGTCATCATTTCCTCCAAAATCAGGTGATATGCTTAGACTAAAACACGTGAACACACTAAAAAAACCGATGCGTTGCGTGCTTCATAAATCTGATTGGATTTTTTTAGAGAAGAAACAAGGGCAAAACACCGGATAACAGCATGGGATGCTGCTTCGCTATAATTTTAATTGTTAACTACACGGGTATTTGGCCGACATTTACTTTTTTTGACGGGTGGGTATCGTCTTGAATAGTTTATTTTGTTAAACAATTTGGCTCGGATCGTATATGGGTTTTCCGTAAAAAGCAATTGAGTTTTTTAATAAAACGGATATGTTATGGTTTTTTTCCCGCTTGCTGCCCTGTAACGGGTATGCTAAAGAGGTTTACCAATCAAAACACTTTTTGACTCAATTTAACTTGTGGAGAACACATGACTAAGATAGGTATTATCGGTGGTTCCGGGCTTGATGACCCCAAATTATTGAACGAAATTGAAGAAGTTGATGTGAACACCAAATGGGGAAAACCCTCCTCCCTGTTAACACTTGGCAAAATAGACCGGACAGAGGTCGTTATTCTGGCTCGACATGGCAAACAACATCAATACGGCCCTACACAGGTTAACAACCGTGCCAATATTCAGGCGCTGAAAGATATGGGTGTAACTCATATTATCGCCACCACAGCGTGCGGAAGTTTGCGTACGGAAATCGCACGGGGCGATTTTGTGATCATTGATCAGTTTATCGATTTTACACGATTTCGTAAAAACACATATTTCGACTCGTTTGAAGACGGAATGCATCATACACCCATGGCAGAACCTTTTAATCCTGAGTTGAGGAATTTGTTGATAAACACCGCCCAAACGCTGGGATTTAAAGTTCATAACGGAGGGACCGTTGTCACTATTGAGGGACCGCGTTTTTCTACCATCGCGGAATCTAAAATGCTTCGCGACTGGGGAGCTGATATCATCAATATGTCAACAGCTCCCGAGGCGATGTTGGCTAATGAGATTGCGCTTCCCTATGCGGCAATCGCAATGTCCACCGACTATGATTGTTGGAAAGCGGATGAAGAACCGGTCTCATGGGAAGAAGTATTAAAAGTATTCCATCAAAATGCGGACAATGTGAAACAAATTATTACCAACGTTGTCACTCAAATTTAATTAAAAAAACCGTGGCACTTTCCGTTGCACATGCTCGACTCGCCATTGAGTTGTCCGGTACAATTGGTGTAAGCGATATGCGAACTTACCTTTCAGGAGCACTCTCGGACAATCGGCGGACTGCATCGATCGATTATTGACGCATACTGAACAATTAAGGTGACCGCAGAGGAGGATGTCGATACCTTATTGAAGAAAAAGAGACTTCAAGTGGACGAGTGTAACAAAGTAGCGAATTGAATGATGGAAAATTCATGCATACAATATTTTTAAAATGCGGTTCTAAAATTGACAGTTTTTGAATTTGCTGCGAATATCCGGGAATCAATTACGAGGCAAACACTGGCAACTGACCTCAATTGCCGGAAGTATCTATCATTAAAAGCTATTTTGAATTAATGACCAAGGTTTTTATGAGACGTGAAAAGGAAAAATATTCCATTCAGGCCGTGGAAAACGCCCTTAATGTTCTGGAACAATTTCAGGGCAAAAAAGCCGAACTGGGTATAACGGAAATCAGCCAGAGTTTAGGACTGCATAAAAATAATATATTTAGATTATTAGCGACCCTTGAAAGTCGAAGCTATATTGAGCAAAATAAAAACAATGAGCGTTACCGCTTAGGCATTAAATCACTGGAATTGGGCCGCGCTTTTTTAAGCCACACCGGGCTAATCAAAGTGGCCGTTCAAAAATTAGAGGAACTGGGTAATGCTGTTAATGAAACAGTCTACCTGAGTATTATGAAAAAAGATCAGGTACTATATATAGAAGATTGGGAAGCCAAACGCGCGTTGCGGGTTGCCTCTAGAATCGGAGAACGTTTATCGCCACTTTGCACGGCAACAGGCAAGGTGTTTTTAGCATTTGCCAGTGAAGAGCAACGCCAGGCAGTCATTAAGGCCAATGAATTCGTTAAATATACAGACAACACGATAATGTCCGTAGAAGCCTATTTGAAAGAATTGGAAGAAGTGGGAAAAAACGGTTATGCCATTGATGATCAGGAAAAAGACCTTGGGGTTATCTGTGCTGCCGGTCCAATATTTGACTATAATAACGGTGTGGTTGCAAGTATTTCCACCTCGGGTCCTTCCATTCGGCTCACTGACGATCTGGTCAAAGATTTTTATGTCAAAAATGTTGTCGCGTATTGTAAAAAAGTCTCAACCGCAATCGGATATTCCGGCTAATTGAGTATTACATGGTTTCTCGGCACCTAAGTAATCTTGGTGGCGAGTACTCGAATTAGATTTTGCTTTTCACCAATATACAACCCCCTGCTATTTTCTGGGTTTCGATCATTTTTTTCAATGAAGTCAAAAATACCCGCTCACAGTGTTTGTTGGATTGTGGTGATTGTGTTCGTCTTCGGATGCTCATCAAAAGTCGGCTATCATATCGGCATTGTAACCAGTCATGTGGCGGGTACCATCGGTTTTGAGAATAAGGAAAAACGGACTAATGTTTTTTTGCTGGTCAAAAAGTATATCCGCACCTTTTATGAAAACTCACAAGGATATCTGCATCACGTCAATGCATCGATTCAGTTTCCAAATGACAAAGGGGAGTATGAAGTCAGTTTTGATGCCGATGTCGATAAAATAGATCTCCTCTTTATCTCGCCGGGGCATCTGATTGAATCAAAGAGCTTCAGTCGCACTTTGGGGGTGGGGTCATATGAATACAATGTGACGATGCGACCGGATTCTTCCTTTAAAGACAGCTTTTATTTGTCGATAAAACCCAGCTTGAGCGAATTTATCCTGGAACCTCGCTACAAAATGCCGCAATCACAACAAATGTTTTTGGGGAATTGGTTTAAAAGAATAGAAGACACTTATACCAACAATTGAATAGTATTTGTGTTCCCGACTATTTAATCCTCTCTGATCAAGCTTCCTAATTGATTGACGTACAGGCACCGGCGGGTTATTTTAAATCATTATCGTTAATATCATTATAATTGTTCATTTCCCTGATCAATTGTCTTTAGAGATAGCGTACAATTCTTAGAATCCCGTCACTTCTTGCTCTGACACATCCGGTAAATGCCTTCCTTGGATGAGTTGGGATTTTCTCAGGTCGACTCAAGATACCCCAAGGCAAGGAATCCGACGGCGATTTGCATAAAAGTGAAAATTTATCGAATAGCGAAATCAAATGGAAAAAAAAGGCACTGAAATCATTCTGCAAGCTCTGAAGGAAGAGGGGGTAAAATATGTGTTTGCTTACCCCGGCGGTTGTGTGATCCCCTTGTTCGATGAGTTTTTAAATCATGAGGAAATCACCTTAGTCCGAACGCGCCATGAACAGGCAGCCGCGCACGCTGCCGATGGTTACGCGCGAGTATCCGGCAGGGCGGCGGTGGTTATTGCCACGTCAGGTCCCGGAGCGACAAATACAATAACGGGAATCGCGACCGCGTCCTTGGATTCTATCCCCATGGTCATCATAACCGGTCAGGTCAGGAGAGGGGTCATTGGCACCAATGCTTTCCAGGAAGTGAATGTTCTCGGAATTAGTCGTCCTGTCACCAAACATAACTATCTGGTAAAGGATATTGACCATTTGCCTCGTATTCTCAAAGAGGCTTTTTATATTGCTCAGAGTGGACGGCCGGGACCTGTACTCATTGATATTCCGGTGGATATTCAAACGTCTACAACCCGCATGAACATCCCTGCTATGGTGGATATACCCGGTTATCATTTACCGGATAAAGTGGATCAGGAAACTTTGCATAAAGCCTGGGGAATGATTGCTTACGCGGCGCGTCCGATTATTTATGCCGGAGGTGGTGTGAGTTTAACCAATGCCGGCGCGGAATTGGTGGAGTTTGCGGAAAAAGCGGGTATTCCGGTTACAACAACGCTCTTGGGTTTGGGAAGCATTCCGGAGAATCATGAGCTAGCCTTGGGAATGCTGGGGATGCATGGTCATTATACCCCAAATATCGCGATGACTCGAACCGATTGCGCGATTGTGTTAGGGGCGAGATTTGATGATCGAGTGACAGGACGTGTGGATGCTTTTTTGGCTCAATCTAAGATTATTCACGTAGATATAGATCCGAGTGTCATCAACAAAATAAAAGAGGCCCATATAGGTATTGTAAGCGATGTGAAGGATTTTCTTATTGGAATTAATAAGATTGCCAGCCCATTGAATACCAAGTTTTGGATCAAAGAGCTGAAAACGATGCAAAAAGAACATCCCTTAAAAAGCTATGATGACCATGCCACAAAAGATGGCCGACTGCGACCCGAGTATGTCATTGGCCAATTTTCAAAATTGAGTCACGGCAACGAAGTTATCGTGACTGATGTTGGTCAACATCAAATGTTTATGGCACTGCATTATGATTTTATGAAATCGCGCAGTTTACTGACCTCCGGTGGGCTCGGAACCATGGGATATAGCCTTCCGGCGGCTATTGGTGCTGCCTATTGGGCCCAAGACCGAACTGTTATCTCCTTTTCCGGAGATGGTGGCTTTCAAATGAATATTCAAGAGCTTGCCACTGTTAGAGCGTACAATGTCCCGATTAAGATGGTGATTCTTAATAACGGCAATTTGGGAATGGTTAAACAATGGGAAGATCTATTCTGGGACCAACGCCATTCGACAACTATTTTTGAATACAATCCGGAATTTACAAAAATCGCTGAAGCTTATGGAATCCCGGCGATACGTGTGGAAAAGAAAAAAGACGTTTCCCCAGCTATTAAAAAAGTATTAAAAACCAAAGGACCGATTTTGATAGAATTTTTGATTGAGCGGGACGCCCACGTATTTCCTATGATACCGGCCAATGATATCATCGAAAACATAATTGAGGGAGTTGACGAATGAAACATGTCATTTCAATTCTGATGGAAGATAAGCAGGGTGCCCTTGCCAGAATAACTGAATTATTCACTTCCCGAGGGTATAATGTGGATTCCATTTGCTCCGGTGTGGCTGAAAAAGAGGAGACCCATCGCTTAACTCTGGTCACAACGGGTGATGATCGAAAAATAAGACATATTATGAAGCTTCTGGAAAACATCGTGTATATTTTTGAGGTTACTCATTTAAAACCGATTGAAAGCATCGCTTTGGAATTAATGCTGATGAAAGTGCGACTCAACCCTGAAAATCGAGGCCAAATTCTGCAATTGATCACGGCGTATGATGGCAATATTATTCAAATGAATGGTCAATCAGTCAGCTTCAGGGTTCTGGGAAGTGGGTCTCAATTAGATGGTGTAACCAATGTATTTCGCGAGTTTGAAATTCTTGAGCTGGCCAGAACCGGTGAGGCTGCTATTCACAAGTGATTATATAAGGCAATGGATAGACAAGCACTGAGCGTTTCGGAATTGACCAAACAGATTAAATACGCGCTGGAGCTGGATTTTGATCGTGTTCTCGTCCGAGGGGAACTATCAAATATCGCGTTTCCCCGATCCGGTCATGTTTATTTTAACATAAAGGACGATAGTGCCCAAATCGCCAGTGTCATGTTTCGACCCAGCGCACAACGGGTGAAATTTGATTTGGAAAATGGTCTTGAAGTATTGCTCAAAGGTCGGATCACAGTGTACGAACCGAGGGGGCAGTATCAGCTGATTGTGGATAAAATTGAGCCATTGGGTGCTGGCGCTTTGCAACTCGCGTTCGAACAATTAAAGGCAAAACTGGCGAAAGAAGGGTTATTCGACAGCGAACGCAAGCAAGCACTTCCCTTTATCCCAAAAGGTATTGGCATCGTAACGTCATCGACCGGCGCGGCGGTTCGGGATATTCTAAATATTTTAGAAAGAAGATTTCCCAATATTCCGGTACTACTTAATTCAGTGGCTGTTCAAGGTGAAAGCGCAGCCAGAGAGATTGCTCACGCTATTCAACAATTTCAATCGATATCAGATATTGATGTTTTGATTGTCGGCCGTGGCGGGGGATCAATTGAGGATCTATGGTCATTTAATGAGGAAATTGTCGCACGAGCTATTTTTGCTTCAAAGATACCTGTGATCAGTGCTGTCGGGCATGAAACCGACTTCACGATTGCCGATTTTGTAGCTGACTTAAGGGCGCCCACGCCATCGGCGGCCGCGGAATTGTCTGTTCCGCTTAAAACAGAGTTGGAAGAAAAGCTCGACCAGTTTCAGCAAAACCTTCATTTTTTGATCACCAGAGAATTGAGAGGATATCAGGAGCGTTTGGGCTATTTGAAAAAGCGACTGCGCTCCCCTGAGTGGTTAATCCAGGCTAAGATATTACGTATTGATGAACTAACGAAAAGACTGGACAAAATCTTATCAAACCAAATCAATCAATATGGCGGGCATTGGGAAAAGGCCCTTCAGAATCTCCGGTTTCGATCTCCTCTGGCTTCAATAGAAAATAAGAAAAATAGAGTGAAGGAATTCAGTCAACGACTGGACCTTCAATTAAAAAGGGAGTTAGAAAAAAAGAAAAACCACCTGGCGGAACTCACCCATGTTTTGGATTCTGTGAATCCGTTATCTGTGTTAAACCGTGGATATTCAGTAGCTACGGATGTCAATCATAAACCAATCACTTCGATTCGGCAGCTTGTAAAAAACTCAAGCTTTTTCGTTCATGTGTCTGATGGCACTATTCATAGTAAAGTAGAAAAAACAACAGCCAAAAAGTCAAGCGCTTAAACCAACAAGAGAAGTATGGCAAAAAATATCACACCTCGCGCGGAGAACTTTCCCCAATGGTATCAAGATGTGATCGCAGCCGGCCAACTAGCCGACCATGCCCCTGTAAAAGGATGTATGGTTATTCGACCGGATGGTTTTGGAATTTGGGAATCATTGCAGGCGAAATTAGACTATCGATTTAAAGAAACCGGTCATGTTAATGCCTACTTCCCCCTTTTGATTCCGGAAAACTTCATGAAGAAAGAAGCAAAACATGTTGAAGGATTCGCGCCGGAACTAGCAGTGGTGACTCAGGCGGGTGGTAAGGAATTGGAAGAGGCTTTAGTGGTTCGCCCGACTTCGGAAACCGTTATTGGCTATATGTATTCCAAGTGGTTGAATAGTTATCGAGATTTGCCAATTTTGATTAATCAATGGGGCAACGTCATGCGATGGGAAAAAAGAACGCGCCTGTTTCTGAGGACTTCCGAGTTTTTATGGCAGGAAGGACATACGGCCCATGAAACACTGCATGAAGCCCAGGAAGAAACGCTGAGAATACTTGAAATCTATCGCGAGACATTAGAGGGTTTATGCGCGATTCCGGTTATCGTCGGTGAAAAACCGGAACATGATAAATTTGCCGGTGCGCTTAAAACCTATGCTTTGGAAGCCATGATGCAAGATAAAAAGGCTTTGCAGTCGGCGACTTCACATAATTTAGGCCAGAACTTCTCCAAAGTGCTTAATATTGATTTTCTGAATCGTGATAATAGCTTGGATTACGCGTGGACCACTTCATGGGGGATTTCAACCCGAGCTATTGGTGGCATTATTATGACACATGGTGATGATGATGGTATCATTTTACCACCCAAAATAGCACCAACCAAAGTGGTTATCGTACCCATTTTTAAGTCTGATGAGGAAAAAAAGCAGGTGTTTGATCATTCCGATAAAATCGCCGCGTTACTTAAACAAGAACTCGGTACACTAAGTGTGAAAGTAGATTACCGGGATAACATGAAACCTGGCGATAAGTTTTTCACCTGGATTCAAAAAGGAATCCCATTGAGAATTGAAGTAGGCCCCAAAGATCTGGCCAATGAAGGAGGTATGTTGGTTCGACGGGATAATCGCGAAAAGCGAGCTTGTAACCTTGATAACATGGCACAAACCACTACGGATATTCTAGATCGCATTCAGGACGGACTGTACGAGCGCGCCAAGGACTTGCAAACGGCAAACACCCACACAGCGGATTCATACGAGGAATTCAAGAGTATTCTTAGTACCAAGGGCGGATTCATCATGGCCCACTGGGATGGCACTGTTGAAACCGCTGATAAAATTCAGGATGAAACCAAAGCTTCCATTCGGGTGGTTCCTCAAGATGGCGATAAGACACCGGGAAAATGTATCGTAAGCGGAAAGCCTTCCAAACAACGAGTTGTTTTTGCGCTTGCCTACTAAAAAACCGTATTAAACTGTCAAAACCAGAGACCAGAAGTTCCTGGAGAAAAACAGAACTTGGTCCGCAGTACTCGATGTTTGATTCTTCCCCGGATACGAGTTCCGCGTTTGGCATCTCATGGGGTAAGTTCGATTTAGCTGACTCAAGATAATTGATAGGGTAAACTCAATACCACTTGAATTTTCGGACATTTTCGGATTTAAAAACATCGCACCGCCCTTTTGGGACGCCGCTTCAATTTTAACCAGCTATTCCGGGGTTAAAAAGGATGAGTAAAACCGACTATTTGGTTTGGATGGACCTGGAGATGACAGGCCTCGAGCTGATACAGGATACCATTATTGAAATTGCCACCATTATTACGGATATTGATTTGGAGGTGGTTGAAATCGGACCGGAACTCATCATTTATCAAGACGATGAGATATTGGCTGAAATGAATGAGTGGTGTCAGGAACATCATACGCGATCCGGCCTTATCGAAGGTGTGCGGCAGTCGAATATCACCACTGCCATGGCAGAGAAGCAGACATTGGCTTTCCTGAAAAAGTTCATTCCCGAAGGCAGCGCTCCATTATGTGGGAACAGTATTCATCAGGATCGAGCGTTTTTAAAACAGCATATGCCGTTGCTGGATCAATATCTTCACTATCGCAATATTGACATTAGCAGTATCAAAGAACTGGCGCTTCGCTGGTATCCGAATTTAAAAAAATATCAGAAACAAGGAATGCATACGGCGTTGGAGGATATCAAAGAATCGGTCAATGAGTTAAGATACTATCGAAAGCATTTGTTTGCGTGATTGGAAAAGTCATTGGGGGTGTTCAATATCATTTTACATAGTGGAACTCAAAGCCTCTATTGCGTGGATTGATGAAGGGGAGAGGAGATGTACCGGGCATTTTAGTTCATGAATTGTTATCAAAGCCGTTGCTAAAAAAGTATGCTGATTGAAACAATCAGTAGCATCCGATTATAATAAAAAAATGAAACCTACATTTACAGCCAAAGAAACAACTATAAAAACCCTGGGGAAAGCCAAACTTGAATCTCCCTTAGAAAAATTATCCGGTATCGAACCGAACCGACGGATATTGTTCCATCCCTATATTATTGATAATAAAGTTAATACTGAAATCTCATTTCAAGTATGCCGCCATGAAAAGAAAATCTACTTTGATCCGAAAAAGGTAAAAGCAGCTATAGTGACATGTGGCGGATTGTGTCCGGGTTTGAATAATGTAATTCGGGCGATTGTATTGTCACTGCATTATGGGTACGGTGTTCGAAGCATTTTTGGTATTAGATATGGCTTCCAGGGGTTTATTCCTAAATATAAGTATGAAATGGTGGAGTTGAATCCCAAAAAGGTGACTGAGATTCACGAAATGGGAGGAACCATTTTGGGATCATCTCGCGGTGAACAACCCATTGAAGAAATCGTGGATGATCTGGAGCGCCAGAATATGAATATGCTATTTATTATTGGTGGGGACGGGTCGCTTAACGCCGCTGCGAAAATCGAAGCGGAAATCTCGAAACGCAAATTAAAGATTGCTGTGGTTGGCATCCCGAAGACCATTGATAACGACATTTCCTATATATCTCATTCTTTCGGATTTGAAACGGCTGTGGATGAGGCGACTAAATCAATCCAGTGCGCTCATTCGGAAGCTGAATCTTATCCCAATGGTATTGGGCTTGTAAAACTGATGGGGCGAAATTCAGGATTTATAGCGGCTACGGCAGCAAGAGCACAGCGTGTGGTAAATTTTGTTTTGATTCCGGAAGTTGATTTTGATTTGGAAGGCCCGAATGGTTTTTTCAAACATCTGGAAGATCGACTAAGATCAAGATCTCATGCCGTTATTGTTGTTGCTGAAGGTGCGGGGCAAAGGTATTTTGAGGGACGAAACGAGCAAACAGATCTTTCAGGAAATATCAAATTGAGAGATATCGGTGTTTACCTGAAGGAAAGAATAGTTAACCATTTTAAGGCAAAAGAGTTCCCCATCAATTTAAAGTATATTGATCCCAGTTATATGATTCGCTCGGTACCGGCTAATACCTCTGATGGATTATTTTGCGCGAACCTGGGGCAAAATGCCGTTCACGCCGCTATGGCAGGGAAAACCAGAACAGTCGTATCCATATGGCATGGTGTGTACTGCTTGATTCCTATCGATTTGGCGATTCAGAGACGCAAAACAATCAATCCCAAAGGACTGGATTGGATCGGAGTAATTGAGTCAACCGGTCAGGTGTCGTTTAAAAACTAGCCAAATAACGAGTGTCCGAGTTGGCACCCAACCAAAATCCGCTAAAAAGAATTTTGGTTTACTCTCATTATCCCCTACCCATTAACACACGACAATTAATCCGCGTCCTTGTGTTTTTACTCCGCATCACAGGTATGAGATCGGTTCTCAGAACTTATACAAAAGCAATAATCTCCAATTTTTTATAGCTGTTTAGTCAGAGCATGCGGCGAGTCTAATGCCGAACCCAATTGAAATATTTTTCTGCCCATTTTAAAGCGGTTTCAGGTTGATGTTGTTTTCGCCACTCGCTAGCCGCAAAGCGTTTGGCTTCAGCCAGTGTCGGGTAAATGTGAATGGTTGCCAGAATTTTGTTAAGGTCAATTCTGTGCTTCATGGCCAGTACATATTCGGCAATCAAATCGCCGGCATGTGTGCCGACGATAGTAACTCCCAGAATTTGATCTGTATTGGGTTTGGTCAGGACTTTGACACATCCGTGATTTTCGGAGTCGGCTATGGCGCGATCCAGGTCATCAATACTATAGGTAGTCACTTCGTAGTTAACGCCTAGTTGTTTGGCATCGCTTTCATTGAGGCCAACTCTCGCGACTTCCGGATCTGTAAATGTAGACCGGGAAATGACACGATAGTCGGTACGGAACGATTTGAAATGACCTATCAGCGCATTAATCGAGGCATACCATGCTTAATGGGCTGCTGTATGAGTGAATTGATATGGGCCGGCCACATCACCGGCGCAATAAATATTAGGGAAATTGGTTTCAATAGCCCCACGCGAAAAGATTGCCACCCCCAACTCTTCCAATCCAAATCCTTTGATGTTGGCCACACGGCCAACCGCAATCAATATTTCATCAAAGGGAATTCTTACTTCTGCCCCATTATTATCGCAGACCAGCGTTTTTAGTTCGCCCTCCGCCTCTATTTTTATAGCTCGATGTTCAGTCAGAACATCAACACCTTCTTTTTCAAACTTGGATTTGATTAGTTGAGATATTTCTTCGTCCTCACCTCTCATAATCCGTGAGAACTTCTCAACTTGGGTGACCTTTGTGCCGAAACGGGCAAATGCTTGAGTGAGTCCACATCCAATGGGACCTCCTCCAAGGATAACGAGTCGTTGGGGGAGCGTACGCAGTTCCCAGACATTATCAGATGTTAAATAACTAAGCTGATCTAGTCCTGGAATAGGGGGGACAAACGGGCGTGTACCGGTTGCGATGATGATGCTTTTGGTGGTTAAGGTTTCACCATTGACCTGAACTTCATAAGGCGAAACAATTTTCGCTTCTCCTTCAATACAGTGCACGCTTAGCTTCGAATATCGTTCAACCGAATCATGGGGTGCCACTTTTTTGATGGTATTTTGCACGCGTTCCATGATATCCGCGAAATCAAACTCAACATTGGTTTTCTTGAATCCAAAGTCTTTGGCACGTGCGGCGTATGACAGTATCTTGGCAGATCGAATGAGTGCTTTATTCGGAATACAGCCGGTATTCAGACAATCGCCACCCATTTTGTGCTTTTCAATCAGAGCTGTTTTCGCTTTGACGGCGGCACCGATGTACGCGCTCACCAAACCGGCTGAGCCGGCACCGATAATAATCAAATTGTAGTCAAATGTTTTAGCTTTCCTTATTTCCGCAAAATTTTACGAGATTTGAATAGCGAAACAAATTTTTTAGACAATAATGGAAAGATACCCAGAACTGCGAAGGAAGCGACCAATTCGTGACTCATGATTCCGCTGAGCGAGTTAATCCTCGCGATCTGAACACCCGCGTTCACGTAAACAATGGTTCCGGCCAGCATGCCGATTTGGCTGACGAGATAGTATCTTAATGTCTTGATGCGAGTTAATCCCATAAGCAAATTGATGACGAAAAAAGGAAATAGAGGGACGAGACGTAGTGTAAACAGGTAAAAGGCACCATCTTTTTCCATACCTTTGTTGATAGCGGCGAGTTTATCACCAAATCGATTTTGGACCCAATCACCTAATAAATACCGTGAGACTAGAAATGCTAAAGTAGCCCCGATAGTGCTGGCAAAAGAGATTACGATGGTTCCGACAACCAAGCCGAATAAAGCGCCTCCCACCAAGGTCATTACAATCGCGCCGGGGAGACTTAGAGCGGTTACAACAATATAGATAGCCATATAGATAAGTATCACCACGCCTTGATTGGCACTATAATAGTCCGCGAATACTTGATGTTGGGACTTAAAATAAACCAGGGTCAAATAGTGGCCCAGATCAAAGAAGAAAAACGCTCCGGCAAAGGCCGCGATGATCAGTATGATGAATACTTTAAACCATTTCCCTTTCATACTTGGCTCTGAATTCGGATTTAAACAAACTGAGATTGGATGCTCTTGAGGAAAACTTTCCCATGGGCACTTTGATTAATTTAATATATTGAAATAATTAATAAAAAATATTGACTCCCCACTGTCTTTGATATATGTTTAAGATTTCAAAACAATATAATATCAAAATTAGTCAGATATCATGTCAATCGGATTTTTTTGACATGGACACCAAATATACGCAATTGAGTAAACTTGGCGATCCACCAGAAAAATCAATAAACTGGTCAACTTCAATGTGTTTGAAGACATCTCTCCTATTAATCTCATCTACCCGCTTGCAAATTGAGTTTAACCGATCCTCGATTTGTATCGCTTGATTATCCGGCTTCGCGGAGAAAAATGAAACCTCAGAGTTTACTATTAGACTTGGTGTTGATTATTTATAATGGATAAATTAACGACTGGTGTTCGGAAGATAATTCATTTCGATATGGACGCGTTTTATGCTTCTGTTGAAATTAAAGATGATCCGAGATTAAAAAACAAACCGGTTATCGTGGGAGGAAGTCCGGAAAGTAGAGCCGTGGTCTGTGCCGCAAGTTATGCGGCGCGTAAATTTGGTGTTCGTTCCGCTATCTCTTGTGCCAGAGCAAAACGTCTGTGCCCGGAGGGAATTTTTTTACCGCCACGGTTTTATCGTTATCAAGAAATATCCGACCAAATTCACCAGATATTTAGAAAATATACAGACATTATTGAACCTGTTTCTTTGGATGAAGCGTGGTTGGACGTCACTCATAATTTTATCAATAGCCCATCGGCAACATGGGTAACTGAAAAAATAAAGAGAGATATTCAATCGGAATTGGATTTAACCGGATCAGCCGGTGTTTCCTATAATAAATTTTTAGCCAAAATAGCGTCCGACGAAAAAAACCGGACGGACTATTTGTAATTACACCTGAGAGCGCATACGAGTTTCTCAAAAATATTAATGTAAGGAAACTTCCCGGAGTGGGCCGGATCACTGCAAAGAAATTGCGACTATTTGGTATTGAATATGGGTATCAACTCCGGGAAAAGTCTGAGGAGTACCTAGAAAAACACTTTGGAAAATTTGGCCGACATTTATATCGGATTATCAGAGGAATAGATAATCGACCGATTTTAACTAACTGGGAACGAAAATCTGTCGGAATTGAGAATACTTTCCCCAAGGACTTTGAATATGATGATAAGCTGTTTATAGAATTGAACAAGTTGGTGAGCGGACTTTACAAGAGATTGGAAATATCGGAAAAGCAAGGTAAAACACTGACACTGAAAGTAAAGTTTTCTGATTTTCAGCAAATCACGCGAAGTATTACTACAGATGAACCAGTTTTATCAAAATCGAAAATTATGAATTTGGCTCATCAAAAATTGACGGAAGTCAGTCAGAGCCAATACAAAAATGAAAAAGTGCGTTTGCTCGGTGTTTCAATTTCAAATCTGGTCAATGAAAAAGCGATCAAACATCAGGGGAAACAACTCGATATGTTTTACTTTTTGAATAATAGCCACTTACTGAAGGTAAAAGAAAAAACAACTTGAAGCCAAAATGTAATAAGAAAGGGCATGAATACAGTATTGACGTTTGATAAAATACAGCAAATTGCCGATGGAGAATGGATTACTGAGCCCGGAGATCTTGATATTCCGTTAAGATCCGGTGCTTTTGATACAAGATCCATCAATGGGGCTCAGATCTTTTTTGCCTGGCACGGAGAGAGTTCTGATGGACATCGATTTATTGATCAATTAGCTGGGACTTCAATCCGTTTGATTATTGTCGAGCAGGACGTTCCTCCTGTCCAAAACACAGCGATTTTAAAAGTGGCGAACTCGCTTGAGGTTTTACATCAGCTTGCTCGATTTTTGGCTTCTGAGTTTAAGGGGCGGATCGTGTCTATTACTGGTTCCTGTGGAAAGACCACCGCGAAAGCCTGGCTGAGGCATATGCTGTCGAAGCGGTTTTCTGTTCTTAGTAATATTGAAAGTTTCAACAATCATATCGGATGCCCGATAACCATATTAAATTTAGATCATGATCATGAGATCATTATTTTGGAAATGGGAACATCCGGTACGGGGGAATTAGAGTTATTGAGTTCAATAGCTCCCGCGGATGTATCGGTGATATTAAATGTCGGGCATGCTCATTTAGGAAAATTTGGTCATCGAGACGCGATTTACCAAGCAAAAACGGAAATCTTCTCGCATCACCGGGAGCAAGCCAAGTTGTTGATTCCATTTCAGGATAGTAAAATCAAGAAATTCATGCCTCAGGGAGTATATGACTTTTTCGGAAAAGGCGCCCCTTTATACTCATGGGAATTAGACTTTGTGGATTTGTACAATTTGCGTCAAAAACTGAAGTTTCAAACTCCTGAAGGATCAAAAACCGCATGGGTGAACCAATTGGGTCATCATGCGGGAGAAACATTGTCAGCCTTGATTGCCATTTGTTTCCATCTGGGTCTCAATTGGAATGAAATTGAGCTTCGTCTTTGTGATCTACCGCATGAAAAGGGGCGATCAACATTGATCTCAGGGATTAACCAGGTAAAAATACTTGATGATGTGTATAACGCCAATCCTGAATCGCTTGTTAATATGCTAAAAACACTATGCTCCCTAAACGCGGAAAAGTATGTGGCCATTATTGGTAATTTGGCTGAACTGGACCAGAATTTAGCTGAAAGTGTTGGGGTTATTGTCGATCAAATTCCTTCCGTACTAACTCATCTGATCTTGACCGGTGAGACGGGGAAGCCGATAAAAAATCTAATACGAAAATCTCGACCGGAATTGTCGATTACTTATTTGGAATCTATCGAAGAAGTAATAAAAGAAACTATAAGGTATTGTGATCTTAAAACGGTTATTGGTGTTAAAGGATCCCGTAGCGCTCATATGGAGCGAGTGGTATATGCTTTGTCGGGAGAAAAAATTTCTTGTGGGGTGACAGTGTGTGGGTTGCTAAAAATCTGTAATCAATGTGATCGCTTATAAAGTTATAACTCCTCAATAACCGTTTCGGATTCGAGGGCATCACTTCCTTCATTGAGTTCTGGTATTGAAAGCGGCATAGATTCTCGGTGGCATTGAGTAGGTTCGGAATCCACTTTGAAGAATTCGTATTTGGTTTCACGACCACCATTGCATGCTTTTAATCCGGTTTTTGAATTAATTCTGACCATTTGAATATTTTCCGGTTGTTGAAAAGGGAGTACCGGTAGTGTTGCTGTGGCATGCTTCATGAAGTCTACCCAAATCGGAGCGGCGGCCCTTGAGCCGGTCTCATAATATCCTAAAGTCTTTCTGATGTCGTCAAACCCAAGGTATACACCGGCAATGAGTTGTGGAACATAACCCATATACCATGCGTCAGTGTAGTCATTGGTTGTTCCTGTTTTGCCGGCGGACGGGCGATTAATGACCTTAGCTTTTTGCCCGGTTCCTCGCCTGACAACGTCCTCTAATAAATTATTCATTAGGAAGGCCGTATCGTTCGTTAGAACCGATTTTGTAAACGTTTTCGCGGATTGTTCCAGGATCTCTCCTTGTCGATCCTCAACTCTTTGAATGTATATAGGATCAATCAAGTGACCACTGTTTGCGAAGATTGCATAAGTTCGCACCATTTCCTCCAAAGTTAGTGATGCGGAACCCAGTCCGATGGTGTAATTCTCAGGAAGCTTGGCGGAAATACCAAGCTTTTGAGCATATTCAATAATCGCTTCAATACCCAAAGACATTGTTAGCCGGACAGTTGGTACATTTCTACTGAATACCAGGCAGTCTCTCAGCGACATTTTGCCTTTGAACTTTTTATCAAAATTGATCGGTTTCCAGTCCGTATTCGGAAATACCAGAGGAGAGTCGTCCAAAATACTGGCCGGTGTAAAAGAACTATCTAAAGCATTGGCATATACTATGGGCTTGAAAGCGGAACCAGGTTGTCTTTTACTTTGGGTGGCACGATTGAACTCGCTATCACGAAAATCAAAACCACCAGACATGGCTATAACCTCACCGTTGCGGGGATCCATAACAAAAATTGATCCGTTGGCGACTGGTTTTTGAGTGAGCTCCAAGACAAATTCTTTGGCATTTTGCTGATAATCCGTGATATTTAGCATTATCACATCACCCACATCTAATATATCATTGATATCACGAAGGCGAGTCCAACGAGTGTATGATTTTGTATAATCGACGGGACGAGCCCATTCCATGGATTCGATATTAAGATTGCCTATGTACTCGCCTAAATTGACTTCAGTTGTCTTTTTGGTGACCTTTTCGACAACCCCTAATACTGTTCCCCCAATGACATACCGATTATCACTGGTAATGTTGATTCTCTTGTTTTCCAAAAGTGTGAGGGCATGGGTTTGAGTATCCTCATCAAGGTTTTGAAACCCATTTTCATCCCAGCCATCCTCTTCAGTGTATATAGAAAGATCGAGTTCATTGTTGACTTCCTCAAATAAGTTTTGAATGGGACCCCGATATCCCTGACGCTTGTCGTGATCAATCAAACCTTGGGTTAACGCATGTTGAGCATAGATTTGTTTCTGTAAGTCCATATTGACATAGACTTTTAGCCCCCCCCGGTAAAGCATATCAACGCCATATTTCTTCAACAGATAACGACGAACATGCTCTAGGTAGTATGATGTTTCATTGTTGTCGATGTTTTCATTAAGTTTTAAGACAATCGGCTCGTCCATCGCCTCCATTTTTTGTTCGCGGGTGATATAACCTTCGTCAGCCATCCTTTGGAGTACTTGATTGCGGCGGCGTTTAGCGTTAGTGATGCTGTAAGTAGGTGACCATTTTGACGGGGCTTGAGGAAGACCTGCCAATAAAGCTGCTTCCGCAAGGGTTAACTCAGTCACCGTTTTATTAAAATACCCTTGAGAGGCCGCTTCAAATCCGTAAGCTCGATGACCCAAAAAGTACTTATTAATATAAAGTTCTAAAATCTGATCTTTGGTGAAGAGGCGTTCAATTTTTAAGGCCAACAGGATTTCTTTGAGTTTACGAACCATTTTCTTTTCATTGGACAATAAAAAAAGGCGCGCTGTTTGTTGGGTGAGCGTACTGGCACCCTGTGCAATGCGCATTTGGGACACATTGACAATGAGTGCTTTCACCATTCGAATAGGATCAATTCCGAAGTGGTGATAAAAACGCGCGTCTTCAATGGATAGTAATGCCTGAATGAGAACAGGCGGAACCTTTTTAATAGGAATCAACACTCTTCGTTTGGTGTAAATCTCTTCAATTAGTTGGCCATGTCGATCATATACTTGGGTGGGTAAGTCATAAATCGGGTTAATCAGATTTGTCAGTTCTGGCAAATTTCGAGATAAGTGATACAAATATCCCGCAATTCCAATGGAAACAATAATACCCAAATATACTGAGTAAATGGTCGTTAACTTAATGACTTTCCAGAACTTGTTTTGTTTTGGCTTTTGTGGCTGGGGGAAAAAAGTGCGGTGTTTCATGGAATTTGGTGTTTAAACAATTACCAGCGAATTGTTGTTTGGTGATTTATCAGCTTTTCGATTGATAAGTGCTTCTTGAGTGGGAAGCTGAATGAAAATGCCGCTAGCCGCCGATTATTCGGGGATTAATGGGAGAATCGTCAGTTCACAGATTCCCTTACAAAAAACGAAACATTCCAAGATAATAACTAAATAATAATGTGTAAAGTCGGATTTTTGGTTTGGCTATGAAACTTCTGATCCTTCCGGATTCGTGATATCGAAGTCTTCCGGGCGCGGCAATTGCCCGAGGTGATCAAAACCAAAAACTTCCAAAAAATTTTTGGTTGTGCCATAAAGTAGCGGCCTTCCGGCGGTTTCTTTTTTACCTGTAATTCGAATGAGTTTTTTTTCCAATAATGATCTCAATGAATAGCTGGAATCGACAGTTCTGATTTCCTCAATCTCAGCTCTGGTGACAGGTTGATTATAAGCGATAATCGATAGAGTCTCCAGAACTGACGGGGATAATTGAATTGTTCTGACAATCTTCCCCCGCCTGATCCATTTTTTAAACTGAGGATCGGTTCTCATTTGAAATCCACCAGCAACTGCATGAATATAGAATGATCGCTTGTTTGTCTTATAGAACTCGTTTAGTTCGTTAATTATTTGGCGAATTTGACCCGTTTTTTTGAGATCGAGACTTTTGGCGATTTGTTTTGGGGTTAAAGATCGCTGTGAGCTAAATAAAATAGCTTCAATAATTTGCGATAAATATTCTATTTCCATAACCGGATCACATAAAATGGCTGCTTTGCTGGTTCAGCAAGTGATGAACTCATAAATTACCAATCGTTGACCAATAAGTCTATGGAACATATTCAGCGGATTAAATCGGATAATATAAGGGCAAAATAATTGACAAACGATCAATTCAAACTACTACCAAAGTGATAAACAAGGCCTTATATCGCGGGTCCAATGCTTTTTGGAGGTATCAGGATAGACAAGGCTGAGTTTTTCCGTAATCATGAACCAGTTCTAAATCGATTTGATGATATTTCAGTATATAATACCCGATAACTTCTACTATTTAGACAATGACAGATAAAATAACTTTTGGACAAAATGCTCGTTTGGGACAAAATGCTGTGCTCACCGGAAGTGTGACACTGGGGCAGGATACATCGATATGGCACAATGTTATATTAAGAGGTGATGTAGCACCGATTATCATCGGAGATCAGTGTAATATACAAGATGGAACGGTCATTCACGGGCAACTTAATGAGTGGAAAGTTAAGATTGGTGACAGGGTTTCAGTCGGACATTCATGTATATTGCATGGTTGTGAATTGGAAAATGATAGCTTTGTCGGTATGGGGAGTATAATTATGAATGGATGCTATATCGGCAAACATGTGGTAATCGCGGCGGGCTCCTTGATTCCGGAAAGGAAACAATTCAGGGAGGACAATGTGCTGATTATGGGAAGACCGGGAAAAATTGTTCGCGAGCTTAATGAAAACGAGAGAAGAATGATTTCTGAAACACCTCCCCGATATGTGAATTACGCAATGAAATGGTTGCCTTTGGCCAAGAATTAATTATGGCCCGTGACAATTATTATGATAGGTTTAAAAAAAACAAGTCGCCGAAGTTAAAAAAATTTCGCAGACGCACTGAATACTATTTTGTATTGATTATCATATTCTTTGCCAGTCTCTGGCCGGTCCGTATTAATCAGTTTTTCGGCGCTTTCTTAGGACGATTGGCCTATTATTTAATGCCCAAAGATCGTGGGATCGGGCTTTATCAATTGGGTTTTTGTTTTCCCGAATTAACAGAACGTGAAAGACAATCGACTTTAAAAAAATCATTTCAAAGCTTGGGTCAGAGTTTATTTGAAATGCTCTGCATTAAAAAAATCCGGAAAAATCCCGATAAATGGATCAAAATGAGCAATGAAAATGTTTTGCTTAATGCATATCAGGAAGGGAAGGGAGTTATATTGCTTTTCGGACATGTAGGAAACTGGGAGCTAATTCCCACAATGAATGATATGTTGGAAATACCAGGGATTGCGATTGGGAGTCCGCTTGATGATGAAAAACTGGATGAATTGCTGATCAACTGCCGAAAGACAAAACAAATGAGAATGATCCCGAGAAAAGGAAATATACCAACGAAAGCAATACTAAACTGCTTTCGAAATAATGAGTTGATATCACTTTCGATAGATCAGGATACCAGAGTTAAAAGTGTTTTTTGTGACTTTTTTGGGAAAAAAGCGGCAACCCCCATAGGTCCGGTGACGTTCGGGCAAAAATTCGGAGCGCCAGTGATCTCAGCATTTGGTGCAAGGATGAAAGACGGAACCCATTATTGCCGTTTTGAGTTGTTATCAAAAGCGCCCTATCAAGGAGGAAAAGAAGAAATTGAAAAACTGACACAGGTTTATACCACCGCTTTTGAAAAACACATACGCCAATATCCTGACCAGTGGGCTTGGTTTCATAGAAGATGGAAAACACAACCTAGTGAATAAGCAAAGTTCGCAAAAATATCAGTAGCGAAAAGTCACAATGAGCAAACTTCTGTGGATTATAACCTCGATAGCATTGGTCGCATTGCTTTATTATTCATGGGGAACGATTGATGAGCCGGTTGATGATTTAACGACAGATATCAGCGATGAAACTCCGGCGATATTGAATGAACCGATATTCCATAATTATCATAATGGAATTTTAAAATGGGAAATGTCGGCAGTCAAAGCGGAAGTTTTCAATTCAGATGATCGATCACTACTATATATAGTGAAAGGGATACTTTATTCGCTTGAAAACCCAAACGAAATAACTGTAGTGATTCTATCGGACTCTTGTGTTTTGAGAGCTGGTGATAAATCTTCTGTTTTTAAGGGTAATGTCCGGGTGCAGTTTGCTGATGGAAAACGCTTACACACTGATCGTTTGTTTTTGAACCCAAAAACCGAATCTGTTTTCAATCATCAAATGACTCGAATTGAGGACTTGAGCGGAACGATTACCGCGTCTTCTTTTTCATATGACAGCAAACGGAGAAAACTCAGGTTTGAACGTCCTAAAATGAATATTGAACTGGAATAATTAAGTGATTGAATATGAAAACAAATATAATAGGCTAAGGAATATGCGACAAGTGGTGATGATTACAATACTATTGTTTGTTGTAAATCCGCTATCCGCCAAAGAGAACATCGAAATTCTAGCGGATAAACGCGGTGTATTTGATGAAGTCAAAGGGATTATTTTTTTTGAAGGAAATGTCTCGGCTGAAAAGCTATCCACAGGAACAACGATATTTGCTGATCGACTGGAAGTTTATCTTGATGCTAAAACACGTAAACCTAAGAAAGCTAAGGCAGATGGGAGGGTAATCCTGGTTGATCGAGAGGGTAGCGTGTTTTGCGATATCGCGTTGTTTAAAAAAGCCAATACCTCAATAGAGTTAATGGGGCACGTTCAAGTACGAACACCTGAGCTGAAACTGAATGGTGACAGGGCCTATTATAATTATGAAACAGGCCGGGGAAGACTTTCGGCTCTCCCCAAAAAGCAAGTGACTTTTAGTTTTGGCCGTAATGATACTAAACCAGCATTGAAAGGATACACCCGACCTGGGAAACGATCTTTCCAACCACAATTCACTGGTCAAGCAAACGAAATTATAGGATACAGGATCGGGAAAAAAGCTATTATGCAGGGTGAAGTGTATATTAAGGATTCAATTAATCATTCTGATTTAAAGGCCATGCGTGTTGAATTGTTTTTTAGTCCGCTGGAAGTACTGGAAGAAATAATCGCGATCGGTGATTTTTTATTGGTTCAGAATCAGCGTCGATTCAAAGCGGATCGCGCGTTTTTCGATTATCAGCAGGATATGATCACTTTGAAAGGAAATGCCAGTGTTGAAGAGTCCGGAAAAGCGCTGGTCACTTCATCAACGATCAAAATGCATATGAAAGAGAATAAGGGAGAGATAAGAAGTGATGGAAACGAACCGATTCGGAGCGTTTTAACAATTGACTAAGTAAAGATACCCCCTTATGCCTTCTTTTTTATTTAAGAAATCGCAGTGTAATGAACTGATCAGATTATGGAAAATTCAACTGCAAGTTGAGGAAGCCCTCCATAAAACCCTCACGCCCGTTTTACCGGAAATAGCCCAAATAGAAGGTCGGCCGTATTTTAAACTCCCATTGCCAAATAAGCGGCACAAAAAGTTAATTCCTTTTTTGCTTAGAGAACAAGCTGATTTTCCTTTAAAAATCGAAAAAGAACAGATCCCTTTCTTAATATATTTACTTCAGCGGGATAGACTCAAGAGGAAATACCATCAAGAAACGGAGCATGAGTTCTTGATCGGTTTCCCCGCGTTTTTTTATAAAAACAAATATGGGCAGGACAAGCTATCGACTTTGTTTAAATTCCCGCTTCTCAGTTTGGAGTATCCGGAGAATTACGATTTTGCTGAAAATCACTCGCAACTTTCTTTTTGGGAAAATACTGAAAATCTGATATTACATCAGGAGAAAGAGACTGATGATGAAGTTGGTTTTGCTTACTGGATTGATGAATTTTTCCTGCAAGAGGAGTTGGAGATAGGGGATGAGGAGATTTTAAAATTTAGACGAAACGCAGCTGAAAAAGGAGATTCTCCCTCGGAGTTCTTAATGCGTTTTTGTAAAGAAGTTCTGCGTGCTGTTGTTAATGACAGAGTTGATTTAAATGAGGTGTTTGAGACAATAATCCAATCAGCCTATGGGCATGTTCAATCCCTGGATAATTCTAAGAAAGGGCGTCAGTCGCTTCAGGTTTACCCATACTTATTAGTCTATGAACTTGAAGATCATCAACCGACTCGGCAATTACAATTTGATTTAGATAACATAATTGATTGGGAAATTTTTGAGGCGTTGCCTGAAAAGCATCCGGCGATACACTATTTATTCGGTGGAAATAATGATTGTTCCTATGCCAAAACGATTTCAGGGCAGTTTCAAAAAACTGAGCTTACTGATAGTCAATTAAATGCCGTGAGGGCCGCCAAACAGAGAAAATTAACCGTTATTAATGGTCCCCCGGGAACAGGGAAAACGCAGGTAATACGAAATATTGCCGCTGACCGACTGGTTGAATATGTATTGAGTATTAAGACAACAGATTTTGCGCCGTATGATTTGAATCATTTAACGTTGGTAACGAGTACCAATAATCGAGCCGTCGATAATGCATTGGAGGGTATGGAATTAGAGGGGATTTTGCCAGCTTGTGTTAGAATGGGAAGTCGAATTGTGATGTCCGGTACCACCGTCGACTTTTTAAAACGGTACTATAAACAATTGTCAAAAAAAACGGGACATAACAGTTTAAAAGACTTTTTCAAGCTGAAGAAAAAACTAAAGAATAAATACATACAGGGTGCTGGAGGGGGAGTTAATCAGAGTTCCGATTGTTTTGAAAATTATATTTTGGCAAGAAAAACCTTAGATGCGTGGATAGGGATCAATAAGGACAAAGTTTTAAAGTTAATCAGAGGGATCATCGCCGATATTGAGGAAAAAAGAGGGTTGAGAAACTTAAAAAACAAAAAAAAATTTAATATGTTTTTAAGCGTATTTCCTATGATTGGAAGCACACTGCTATCTATTAGGAACTTATTCCCAATGGATGAGGATCGCATTGGGCTGGTGATTATCGATGAGGCTGGGCAATGTCTTCCTTCCTATTGCTTGCCAGCATTGATTAGAGCTAAACAAGCTGTGATGATTGGAGATATTTTGCAACTTGAGCCTATCGTAAAATTGCGGATTGATGATATCGAGGCTCTGAAACGAAAACGAAGAATTAAAATTGGTAATGATATAGTTCGATATTTTTCTTCCAGTACCGAAAATCCAAAGTCATCACACCATATATCTTTAGAAGGAAGTGAATCAATCCAAGAATTAAAAGAGCATTTTAGGTGCCAGAGTCAGATAATTAAAATCTCCATGAGCCTGTGTGGATATCAGCTAAATGTAAAAACTGAGAAAAAAACGCTAAATGCTGGTGAGGCATATCTGGAATACATTAATGTGACGGGTACTGAGAAACGTATGGGTGGTTCTTGGGCCAATCCGATAGAAGTATCAGAAGTTATAAAAGTTGTAAGAAAACTAAGGTCACAAGGAGTTGAGTTCGGAGAGATGGTAATTTTGACTCCTTTCCGGGGGCAGTTGACTCTAATAAACCATGCCCTTAAAAAGGAAAGACTACCACAAACAAGTGGCGATCGAGATAGAGATAACCCGAATGTAATTATGACCGGTACCGTCCATCGATTCCAAGGAGGAGAAAGACGTGTTGTTATCTTTTCCCATGTCATTACTTTGGGTGAACCGACTTTTTTGAATAGTCGCGTAAATCTCCTAAATGTCGCAGTATCACGTGCGCAAGAACAGTTTATTTTTGTCGGATCATTGGAAGCGTTAACCAAGGGAACTTATACCGAAATACTCAGACAACATTTGATTGCCGATGGACAACCCTTGATTGTCTAACCGGAATCAAAACTGAGATTTTAGTAAGCAATTATTACAGATGTCATGATGCCGGAAGCGGATGGGGAAGTTTGGCCCGTCAAAATTGTATAAATTTTCTTGACAGCAAGAAATGATTTTGCCAGCATATCCACCTGTGTTGAGCAAAAGTAAACAATTTGTCATACAATCACGATTGAGTTCGTTGATGGGCAAATTTATGATCAACAAAACGCAGAAAAAAGACCTTGACGAATTAGGAAGCTTATTCTAGTTCTGAAGATTAGATGAGATTGAGAGTTAAACTTCCAGTTCATTGAAATAATTTAATAAAATTAGTTTTTTCCTTGAAAGATAAACAAAATTTAACCAGTCTCACCGATCCGCTCAACGAAAAAATTGAGCCCAGTTCATTGAAAATAGAATCGGATTGAAAGCAATCAATAAGTCAGTACAAAACAAGCAGACAGGTACTTTATAAAAGTATCTGCCTCGTCAAATCAGTACTGGGTTTTTCTCGGCAACGAGAAAAACCTGAGTGAAAGAAAAAGGATCGATAATATCGATCAGGGAATCGGGGAGCTTGCTCCCCTTTAACTTGAGAGTTTGATCCTGGCTCAGAACGAACGCTGGCGGTATGCTTCACACATGCAAGTCGAACGAGAAAACCACTTCGGTGGCGAGTAAAGTGGCGCACGGGTGAGTAACACGTAGATAATCTGCCCTTCAGCCCGGGGCAACTTTCCGAAAGGAGAGCTAATACCGGATAATACCTTAGGTCGAGTGGCCTTGGCTTGAAAGATTTATCGCTGAAGGATGAGTCTGCGTACCATTAGCTCGTTGGTGGGGTAACGGCCTACCAAGGCGACGATGGTTAGCGGGTCTGAGAGGATGATCCGCCACACTGGAACTGAGACACGGTCCAGACTCCTACGGGAGGCAGCAGTGGGGAATTTTGCGCAATGGGGGAAACCCTGACGCAGCGATACCGCGTGAGTGAAGAAGGCCTTTGGGTCGTAAAGCTCTTTTCTGAAGGAAGATAGTGACGGTACTTTAGGAATAAGCACCGGCTAACTCCGTGCCAGCAGCCGCGGTAATACGGAGGGTGCAAGCGTTGTTCGGATTCACTGGGCGTAAAGGGCGCGTAGGCGGCATAGCAAGTTAAGGGTGAAATCCCGGGGCTCAACTCCGGAACTGCTCTTAAAACTGCTAAGCTAGAGATGATCAGAGGCGGGTGGAATTCCTAGTGTAGAGGTGAAATTCGTAGATATTAGGAGGAACACCGGTGGCGAAGGCGGCCCGCTGGGGTCATTCTGACGCTAAGGCGCGAAAGCGTGGGGAGCAAACGGGATTAGATACCCCGGTAGTCCACGCCGTAAACGATGAATACCGGCTGTTTGGGAAATCGACCACCCAAGTGGCGCAGCTAACGCGTTGAGTATTCCGCCTGGGGAGTACGGTCGCAAGACTAAAACTCAAAGGAATTGACGGGGGCCCGCACAAGCGGTGGAGCATGTGGTTTAATTCGATGCAACGCGAAGAACCTTACCTGCTTTTGACATCCTCGGGATCCTGTAGAGATGCAGGAGTGCCTTCGGGAACCGAGTGACAGGTGCTGCATGGCTGTCGTCAGCTCGTGTCGTGAGATGTTGGGTTAAGTCCCGCAACGAGCGCAACCCTTGTCCTTAGTTGCCAGCGCGTCATGGCGGGAACTCTAAGGAGACTGCCGGTGTTAAGCCGGAGGAAGGTGGGGATGACGTCAAGTCTTCATGGCCTTTATATCCGGGGCTACACACGTGCTACAATGGCACCTACAAAGAGCGGCGAGACCGCGAGGTGGAGCGAATCTCAAAAAAGGTGTCTCAGTTCGGATTACAGTCTGCAACTCGGCTGTATGAAGTTGGAATCGCTAGTAATCGTAGATCAGCGTGCTACGGTGAATACGTTCCCGGGCCTTGTACACACCGCCCGTCACACCATGGGAGTTG
>CAZJUM010000009.1:0-27753 GCA_964549175.1 uncultured Pseudomonadota bacterium
AGTAAAAAATGAACTTTTTTGCACTTTTTTAATAAGTTCTGAATAGATACGATTAAGGTTGGATTAAGATGGCAGTGCCCGGATTCATTTTAACCTTATCCGAGTATCCTGCTGTAACTTCTAGTACCATATCAGCGATGATCCCATGTCCATAGGTTTTCAGAGCAGAGTCGGAACTCATAATCGAAGGTGGTGGAATTTGTTTCTCAATATGGACAATCTTGCCTTTGTAGATCCAGATAATGTCAATGGCAAATTTCATTCGCTTCATCCAGAATATTTTTTCTCCTGGAGAGCTGTATATAAAAAGCATCCCACGGCCTTCTTGTAAACTTTCACGATTCCCTAAACCTAACTTTTGTTCAGCGACGCCGGATACAATTTCAGTCCGGATAGAATGACCGTTGATCAATAGCTTGGATAAACCTTTAGCAAAAGCTGTGTTCTGGCCGAATAAAAAACAGATAGCCAGTACACGGACTAATTGATAAAAATAATGAAAAGGCGTCATCAACTATCTGGCCATTTTTTTGAGTTTTGCTTGGATCATTTTCCTTTTCATTAAAGGAAGATAATCAACAAAAAGTTTACCATTTAGGTGATCCAACTCGTGTTGAATGCATATCGCTTCCAGTCCTTCAGCGTCCATATGACGCTCTTGTGCTTCCATATCGTGAAATTTCAATGTGAGAGTTTCGAATCGTTTTACATCGGCACGGACTTCGGGAATGGATAAACATCCTTCTTCGAAAGTTGTTTCCCCTCCGGATTTAACGATTTCCGGATTGATAACCACAATCGCTTGTGGTTGGCTTTCAGGATTGTCCGGTTTATATCTCACATCGATAACGAATAAACGTTTGTTTTCCCCAACTTGGGTTGCGGCCAAACCAATACCATTTGAGATATACATTGTTTCGATCATATCCTCGGCGAGTTGTTTAATCGTGTCATCAAATGTCGAGACTGGAACCGCATTTGTTCTTAAAAAAGGATGAGGATAGACCAGTACCTTTAAAATAGCCATGTGTTTTATCAGGCGCTAATGAGTAAAAATTGAGAAGTAAGGAGTTGTTTAGATCGAAATTACAGGGAAAAATTCTTTGATGGTTTATACCTGTTTATTGGTTAAAACATGAACCATCATATTGAAACATATCCTTTTTGTCAGCCAAAAACTCTTAAGCAGTGGGTACCAAGTGATAGTTTTGACGGATATTTTGAGCTATTCTTTGGATGCATTGGGATGCTGCCGAATCGGGGGAATATAACAATACGGGTTGCCGAGCTCTAACTGATTGAAGAACTGATGCGTCATGTTCGATAAAACCAGCATATCCTAAATTAACCCCGAAATACTCTAAGCAAGCCTTTCGCATGGAGAATCCAATTCTGACATCAGATGGGGTTCTTACCTGGTTGATTACAAGCTTGGGAGCAAATGACGCCAGCTCATACTTCAATGTTTCCCCGGCCTGTGAATTGATTTTGTTGATATCCGCAACCAATTTTGCAGGAGTACGCGGATTGTCTTCATTTTTGCTGTCAGTGATTTTCTCTAAAAATATTTTGACTTCAGGGTGTCGAATAAGCAATTTAAGCTTCCTATAAATTGCTGATTTAATAAATCGGTAAGTGTTTTCCATTGCGGTGGGTTCGGGTGTGGTCAATAGAATATTTCTATCAGCCATTAAGAAAAGATCCAATGTATAATACGAGATGCCAGCACCCAGATCAATGATAACATAATCAACGTTGAGTGTTTTAAGAGCCTTTCTAAGCTTGCTTTGTTGAATAAAATTCGGGTTGGCCATACACATAATATTGTGAGCACCGCTGGCTAACTTAAGATTGGCAAGCCCTGTAGGCATTAAAATATCGTCCAACCGCAATTGAGTGCTATTGATGAAATCCGAAAGACTTATTTTTGAAGCGCTTAGGCCAAAAAAGGTATGCAGATTGGGTCCTCCGAAATCAGCGTCAATTAAGACTACAGTTTTCCCTTTTTGAGCGAGATCAATACTTAAATTGCTCGTGAAGAAACTTTTGCCGACGCCTCCCTTTCCGCTGGCAATTGCCCAGACACTGTTTTTTTTTAAGTTTAACATGTAGTTGTTCTATTACAGCCCCAAAATAGTGGCACTTTCGCCAGCGTCGTAAATGATTTTGTATTGGTATCGGGACTGCTAAAGGTTTAAAAATTCCTTTTTCCTGGCGATTGGCAACCCAGTAAAGAATCCAACATTAATAAAACCGGCTAATTGGATGTAACTATCTAAAACTATTGCCGCTTGGAGAGGTTCGGATCAGTGTATGATTTCAAGATGGTTGGTACCAAGGAGGAGAGTTGAACTCCCATGAGCCGAAGCTCACACGGACCTGAACCGTGCGCGTCTACCAATTCCGCCACCTTGGTGTATCGCCTTTCGACTCTATTTTTGGGCATTTTTATTGTCAAGATAAAATTTCATCTAATTAATGCAATCTTATACAAGAAGATAGTTACTAAATAATTGTGAAAATAGATTATATTCCGGATGGTCTTTCCGGAACTGAATTTGATGACTCATCGGCTCTCCTCTTCAAAAATTCTCGATTATTGGAGCGGAAAGACAATTCCGGGTAAAATTCAACATGGAGAAATGAACCATCATTTCTGTGAATAGCTTGAATACGCGCTTGTTGCTTGGCTTGTTTTATTTTTCTGGATTAGCCTTTTCATCCATGTATTTTCCTCTTTTTGGTCTCATAGCAAAAATAAAAACATCTTGCGATAAGCGATAAAACTTTATAACTATCTCTTCGAATCCGCGAAAAACCCTGCGAGCGACTTTTTGCTTTTAATTCTTGTGCTTCAATGATAGATTATATCTTATTAAAATGACCATTTGTTTCTGTCAGTATAAAAATTCCAAATTAATTATAGTCCTATCGCAATCCAACAGATTTCAAACTTTGGGAAGCGACTTAAATGATCAATGATTAACACGATCATTAATTCCGAGCTCCATGAACAAAGTGATTCAACGCAATCAATATGGTATCATTATAATAGTATCCCGCTACATTTGATAACTTAAAATGATATATGTATGGCTTGAGGTGCTTAATTTGTTCCTGAATCTGTTTCCACCCAATCGGAGGTTTGAGATAACCAAATCTTCGATTCAATCCGCGTAATCTGTGCCAGAGGAGATGTTAATGGGTATTTCTGAGGAAACCCTGCGTGCTATTCTTCCCATGCTTGAGCAAATTGTCGAAAGTAAATATGAGCGAGATATTGAGGAAGGAAAGGATTGGTTTGTGATGCAACATTTTGTTGATTTTGAAGCTTTTAGTATTATTAAAGAATACTGGCAAAAGACAGTCCCTAAGGAAAAACAAATGGAAGAGCCACATTGGTCTAAAGGGGTCGGTTCGGCATATGATGAGGATACCGCTTAAGGCTATATTGTTTGGCTCACTTGTTCCAATACATTGCGAAACCAGATATGCGACGACGATTTTTGGTTTTTCTCATGCCAATACATATGAAATTTCAATGGAGGAAGTTTTACGGGCGACTTTAAAATTATTAATGGCAAACGCTTGACAAAATCCTTTGCTAACCTCTCCGGAATGGTAATCACCAATTCATTATCAGCCACAATTCGCGGTAATACCAGAATATGCGGAACTTGTAGCACCACATGACGTGTAAGCCCATGATCCGCGAGCAATTTATCAATGATACGACTGACACCAAATCGTGCATGTGGTAACTTTCCCAACTCCTCCAGTGTGATTTTGCCACGCAAATCAGTGAACCGTGAACCGATCATAAATAAATACTGATCTTCAAATAAAAACTTTTGCACAATTCCCGTACCATAATTTTGTTGATATATTCCAGCGATAGAGCCGTGAATATTCAAATCGGTGGTTAGATCTTCCAAAGCCCTTGAACGCAGCGGCATGGGGAGGTGTTCAATCTCGATTTTAAGTCTGGGATTTAGTGCTTTAAATGTCCGGAGAATCCGCGGCAATAAAATGACTTCGGAATAATCGGACATCCCGACGCGAAATGTATGTTCTCCTTCTTTTGGATTGAATTGTAAATTATCCTGAACCGCGCTTTCTAATAACTCAATACCGCCGGAAACGGCTCCGAATATCTTTTGAGAAAACTTAGTAGCTTGCATTTGTTTGGATGAATAAACAAATAACTGATCATCGAAAAGACATCTCAGTTTATTTAGTGTTTTGCTGACTGTTGGTTGGCTTACCCCCAATTCTTTAGCCGCTTGAGATATGCTCCTCAGCTTGTAAATAGCTCTAAATATTTTGAATAGATTTAGATCTAACTCGTTTAATTTCATAGCTTGGCGCGGTTTATGAGATTGAATATTGAAATTGGGTCATAGTCAATCGATGAAACCCGCTGCTAGCCAGGGGTTTAGGTTTGCGGGACCAGCTGGTTGTTTCATTCCGATGAAGAATAATATATATTCTCAATTATTACTATACTTTTCCTTTTTTTCAATTAGACTAAAAAAAAGTTTTTAAAAGATCAATCTTATGAGTTTTAAAGAAACTCGTCTCTCTTTTTTATCGACTGACTTGTGAATGAGCGGTCTTTAAAAATTGATGATAATTGGCTCGATAGTGCGGTTTAGTTTTCATAAATTCAATAAATCATGCCTTGTCGGCATAGTCTAAAACACTTTTGATTTAAGAGGTAAGATATGTTAATCGGAGTTCCTAAGGAAATTAAAAACCACGAGTATCGAATCGGATTAACTCCGGCGGGAGCGCGTGAATTGATTGAAAACGGTCACGATGTTATTGTTCAAAATAATGGTGGCGCGGCGATTGGTTTAGATAATGAGCAATATATTGCCGCAGGTGCCAAAATCATCGATACACCGGAAGAAATTTTTGAAAGAGCTGAAATGATCGTAAAGGTTAAAGAGCCTCAGCCGAATGAATGCCGCATGTTACGAGAAGGGCAAACTCTTTTTACATTCTTGCATTTGGCTCCGGATCCAGAGCAAACCCGAATGTTAGTAGAATCAGGAATAACCGCAATCGCTTATGAAACAGTTACTGATGATCGAGGTGGATTGCCGCTATTGGCACCGATGAGTGAAGTGGCTGGTCGGATGGCGACTCATGCTGGTGCACATTGTCTGGAAAAGTCCAGAGGTGGTAACGGAACATTGATTGGTGGCGTACCGGGTGTTGCTCCCGCGAACGTTGTCGTAATCGGTGGTGGTGTTGTTGGAATCAATGCAGCCCGAATGGCGATGGGAATGGGGGCTAATGTTGTGCTATTGGATCGCTCATTGGATCGATTGAAAGAACTGGATATGGTTTTCGGTGAAAAAATGAATACGATATATTCCACTCAGGATGCCATTGAAAAGCATGTATTCGAGGCTGATTTGGTGATTGGTGCTGTTTTGATTCCGGGTGCTGCCGCTCCGAAATTGGTGACTAAAAAGATGTTGAAATCAATGAAGAATGGCGCGGTAATTGTTGATGTTTCCATCGATCAAGGCGGATGTTTTGAAACCAGTAAGGCGACAACTCATCAGGAACCTACTTATATCATTGATGGTGTGGTTCATTATTGTGTGGGCAATATGCCAGGTGGTGTGGCCAGAACATCAACATTCGCACTGACCAATGCGACGCTTCCGTTTACGCTGCTTCTAGCCAACAAGGGATGGAAACAAGCATGTTTGGATGATGGCCATTTAAGAAATGGACTTAATGTTCATGAAGGATTGGTGACTTACGAAGCTGTTGCTAAAGACTTGGGATATGACTATATTCCGGCATTAGAGGTATTAAGCTAATCTTCAATCGCTCTGACAATCAAAGCGATGATTCCCCTTTTAAAGAAAACAACCGGTTTGAGAGTTTGATCTCTGGCTGGTTGTTCTTCATCCTCCCTCTTTTTTGATAGCTTCTATTCAATCTTCTCAACGGATTTTTTTTGTAATAAGGTCCGGCATAGACTCTATCAAGCGGCATTTTGCTGGTCCGTTTTTTACATTTTTTGAGCATTCAGCGATCAACAGTCAGATGGTAAAATTCTAAGTCGATCTGATGAATAGATTTATGGTGAATGGGGAAACCGTGAAATAAGTCGGGGTAACGTGAAGAAATATATCCTCACTTTGTTGGCTTGGAAACCATTTCCGAAGAAGCCGTTTCACGAAATTCGAAAAATCTTACGAGACCATATCTACGATGACATTGACTTGAGCTAATCACCATCATTTCCGATGGCTTCGGTGGGACATGAATCTATTGCCTCTTCCATCTGATTGATCTCGGATGGAAGTTTAGCTTGTTTGGATACGTATTGGATTTGTTTGCTCTCGTCAAAACTAAAACAGTTAGGCGCGATCTCAACACATAGTCCGCAATTGATGCACTCTTCATCGATATAATACTTCCCCGGAACATTCTCGGGAAGTCGCAAGCTTAATTCAGCCATAACACCAAAATGATCGTTTGTTTATCTCCGCTGATAAATCAATGGTACGAAAAAAGTTATTTGCCCATTTACGGGGTGGTTAATCAACGATAATTTCTAAGAACACCAACGACGACGCCATAAATGGAAACCTCTTTGGGTGAAACGATTATAGGATCCTTTTTAAAGTTGGCAGCTTGCAATCGAATATTTTTACCCTCCGCATAAAACTTTTTTATTGTGGCTTCGGTCAAGTTAATCATAGCGATTACCATTTCGCCGTTATCAGCACTTTCCCGGTGCTCTACAATCAAGTAATCACCATCACAAATGCCCTCTTCGATCATTGAATCCCCTTGAACTCGCAGCGCATAAGTTTTTTCAGGGTATCGCACCATTGACTCCGGGTAAGGGATGGATTCGTTATCTGAATTGGATTGAATAGGCAAACCGGCGGCCAGCTTTCCTTCAAGTGGCAGTGCAAGCATACCGGAAGCAGATGCGCCTTGATTGGGAGGCTCAACATCACGGTTGAGTTTATCCAGTACACGAATAGACCGAGAGGTGTTTTTCTTCAGGGAAATGTACCCTTTATCCTTTAAATTCATTAGGTGTTTATGAACGCCAGCGGCAGAAGCCAAAGAAAAATGCGATGCGATGTCCCGAATACTCGGGGGGTATTGATATTTATCGATATAATCTTCTATATGACGTAAAATTTCTTTCTGTCTTCGGGTTAGTTCCATACTCAGTCCTACGCTCAGTGTGTGTTTATAAGATCTATTGGCAGTCAAATAATGATGAGCAATAATGTCAAAAGAAAAATAACCATAGACATATGTATCTTTTTAATACCACCGTCAATACTTTTGTTTCATTCAGTTATTTTTAAATAACTATTTTAAGCGAATGAGTGGCTGATTGTATCGGTAATTCACTGAACGCCAATGTTATAATATCTTTCGGAAATTGGATAAGGATTTTCCCCAAGATTAAAAGTGGTTTATCCAATCAGTGAAGAATACGCGCGAAAAATAACGCGCCATGCTTATCGTTATTACAACTGAGCTTTTCGGGGCAATCGTCGACATCAAAATTGAGTCGACGATTGTTTGGGAGAGAGTGATAGGGTTATTGCCGCTTGATTTTATCTTTTCGCGTCTCGTTTAGTCATCCATTTAAGATGATCTTCCATTTTATCCGCGATTAAATCTCTTTGTTCCGGGTTTAAAACCGCATGGAGTTCCGCGTATTTGTTGATCACCAATTTAATCATTTCCGCGCGGTTATTGATCTTATCATAAACGACGTTTTTAATTTTAGTGCTATCAAGCTTATCGGAACTGATTTCTCCGGCAATCATTTGTTGAAATTGAAACATGGGTGATCCCCCAAACATTTTTTCTTTTTCCGCAAACAACGCGTCTTTTACACTATTGAATGCTTGCACCTGGGCTTCATTCAGATCCAGCTTTGACGTCAACCTTTCAATCATAAAACCAGCGCGTTTTCGAGGTGTTTTGTTGAATCTGCCGTCTTTTCTGCCTTTTCTATCAACACGTCGTGGTCTCATCTCATTTATTTTGTTGACCAATAGCTTCTTTTGAGTCTCGTTAAGCACTTCGTGAAACTGTGTCGCTTTTTCAATAATGAGAGGAACCGCCAACTTCGTTTTCGCGATGTGTCGGTCCGCGAGTAACTGAAATTGAGCCGTATCAAAAGAATCACTCCGTGTTTGTTGAATTAGAGCGGCCATGATTTCTTCTTTATCAGATCTAAGATCTTGCTTTTTGGCTATAAGCTCTTCCTTAAATTGGTTCAAAGCTTTAATTTGCGATGAGTCCAACGCGAGCTCTTCACCAATATGTTCTACTATTTTAGCTATTCGCTGTTCATTTGATCCGTCTCCCCAACCATATTTTTTATGTCCGTGGTACCCAAAGCCCCAAGCCATCAGACTTGCTGAAAAGATGATTGAAATTGAAATTGTCACAATAATCAATCCAAAGAATTTTTTTGCGTTCATTTTTTCCTCTTTTAAAAAATTGAAAATAAAATCTCTGAAAAATCAGAGGGGATGTTCTGCAAAACTCCGAAACCATTTTCGGAAACGAACAATTAATTAAACTACGACTCAATCCTAATGATCGGAACTGTAAAAAGCTTGAATGATCCGTAATAAAAAGTTACAATTTGTAACGGCCTTTTTTTCCCGTGATGATTCTCTCCAAAACCGGTTTTTCATCGGGGTGGTCCCCCAATTAATACGTTTTTTAACTTCTGAAAAAGAGAGCGACGATATCCAAGTTATTTTACGATGACCCGAAAATTACCGGTTTGGTGAAAAAGAGAAACAACGAATAGGACACACCGAAATTATTCTGAACGTTATTCACCAAGAAAATATCTCCGTCGACGATGTTTTTAGCTTTCCGGACAAAAAAGCTTTGGAGAAACATAGTATTGGTCTTATCTCTATCGGGTAAAAGCGATGTTTTTTCGAGAATCTTCGTTAAACTTTCAATTTTGAATCCTTTGTCTTTGCAAGAATGGATGAATCAAAGGTGTTGCCAGAAATTAAATGGGGAATAGACCAAGCCTGGTTGATGGGATCGAAGCTGCCTTTTCCTTTAAGCTTCATAGCGATTCATACCTGGTTTGTGGTGTCAGATCGACAAAATCTCACCCATCGTTGGGAAATTTGGCACCGCCAATTACCGGCTGAAAAGCGATTTGGCCACATTCATTATAATTTATTTCCCCCCTTTCTCGGTATCGCAATCAATCCGTTGACACGATCGCGAACTTGGGCATCGAAAGTTTATAACTATTGGGAAGGCGATATTCCTTTGGAGTTATTAAGACTTTTGGCGGAGTCCGCACAATCATATCCTGTCCGAAATAAATACCATTACTGGCCGGGTCCAAATAGCAACACTTATATTCAATGGATTTTGCGGCGTTTATCCCAACCCGTTGAAAATCTTCCATGGAAAGCTGTTGGCGCGAAATATCGGATCAAATTCAGTGCTCCATGATTTCCGGGAATATATGATGAAGGATTTAAGCTTCGATGGTATGATCTGAAATGTCCAAGGAGGGAAGATCAAGGATCAGATAGCTTCGATTACTCATCAATGATCCCGGGTTTAGGCTCAAACCGTTGGCATGGTTGCCGATGTATATTTTATGAGTGTGACCAAAAACAAAAACTTGAACCGCATGCCCTGATAATGCTCTTTGTGCCTCGCCGGGAATATGAGCGACGCCGAAGACGATGTCTCCAAGTTGAAATGAGATAACATCACCGAGCAAAACATGACTCTGGTTTTTTAATAGCTCGTTTTTTTGCCAATCGTTATCGCAGTTTCCCAATGTTATATAGAAGTTGATTTCCTTTTCGGTACAAATAACATCTTCAACCCCCACCCCATCATAGTCGCCGGCATGAACGACATAATGAATGTTATCTTGTTTTAATTGCCGCAACAAGCGATGAAATCGGCCGACAGCATAGTGAGTATCAGAAACAATGGCTACTTTCATGAACTAATTCCTATAGTAATTTATTGGATTAATTGGATCAGTTCGTCCGGTGTTTCTATAATATAATCAGCTCTGGCTCCTTCCAGTTCCTCTCTGGGACGAAATCCCCAGAGTACACCAACGGATTTGATCAATGCGTTTTTGGCGGTTTCAATATCGATTGCCGTGTCACCAACCATTAAGCATTGATCCGGTGTTACGGATAATTGCGACATGATATCAAGTGCCGCGGTCGCATCGGGCTTTTTGGGAATTACCGGCTGCTGCCCCATTGTGATTTCAAAATGCCATTGCGACAATAGCTCTCTCACGCAGCGTAAGGTTGCCGCATGCGGTTTATTCGATAAAATAGCTGACTTGATTTTGTTATCTTGCAAACTGCTTAGCATTTCGGGAATCCCCGGGTATGGAGTGGTTTGGTTATTCCAATTGCTAGCGTAATCGTCCAAAAACAATTGATGACATTCTGTCACCAGCGACTCTTGGCTTGATTCCGGCTGAGGCAAAGACCGTTTGGTGAGGTCCAGACTACCAGCGCCAACAAATTGGCAATAGCTATTTATGCCGCGAGTGGGAAACCCCTTTTGCCTCAGGACTCGATTCATAGAATCCGCCAGGTCATCAATCGTATTGAGTAGTGTACCATCGAGATCAAAGATTATGGCCTTTATGTGGGTTGTCATAGAATTCAGCTTACGAAATGGATAGCAGACGGGTAAACATCATGAAAAAAGAATAGAGGGAAACTCCGATGACCAGCAGAGATAGAACAAGGTTGAGTTGTTTCGATGAAAAACTATCTCGCAATGGCATAGTCTGTCCTAATATCAAGCCAGCAACCAGCCCGCCGATGTGAGCGGAATTGCTGATTCTTGAAACCACAAAGCCCATTGCTATAATGACGGCTGCCCACATCCCCAGTTGGCGGACCAGATGACGGCCTAAATAGCCGCCTCGTTTACGCCCGTATGAGATAATCGCTCCCATTAATCCAAAAACAGCGCCTGATGCTCCAATAACGAATACAGGTCGCGTATTAAAGCCCAAAAACAGCCCAAAAACCGGTAGCGTAATGGCCACCAGATTACCAACAATTCCGGAAATAATGTAAATAATCACCATTTTTTGCGGACTTAATAGATTTTCAGCTGGTGTTCCCAGGTTTTTTACCCAAATCATATTAAATAGGATATGGAGCGGTCCGCCATGCAAAAAGATCGAATTTACCAATCGCCACCATTCCCCATATAGTACACCGGATAAATAAGCCCCGCCGAGTCGTTCTAAGGCAGCGACACTCGGTGCCGGCATACCAAACATCCCCCGAGAAGTGGCCACTTCGCCGGATGTAAACAACGGCAGTAAATAGGAGGCCACAAAAAATGCCACATTCACGACAATGATAGCGTTTACAAAACTGAGATGATTTCCTTCAGTGTCCGCATAAATTGGGCTTTTCCTCCTGAATTGCTTAATCCACAGTGGGGGCATTTTTCCTCTTGCTCGCTAATCAATTAGCGACAGCACTGATGACGAAATCAAACAAATCTTCACCTTTATTATCGATTTTCCTTAAGGAGCCGTATTCCTCCAAAATTGGCGTGCCCACAGCTTCCGGCAATTCCTTTATCCCTGATCTCAATGCTTGATGTTTGAAGGTGTTCTCGGAAGAGATGCTTTTTGGGGGGACACCGCGGCATAAAAACATCGCCTGCTTTTCCTTCTCTTTGGTGTGCGAAATAAAACCATTATCCGGGTTGAATTCGCCTGGTTTGGCATCGGTCGCGTCTGCGAATGATAGTGGTTCCATCCCTGATTGATCGCGTATGATTAATGATTAGTGAAGTATAAGTTATTCAATTAAGACGAAAAAATCAATTGATTTCCAAGAGTATTCAATCTATCCCCCGCGGCTTTGTTGATATAGCTCATGAATCAGTGGAATAATTGATTTTGATTTCACAAATCAAAAATCTAGTATGGACAATTGTAAACAGGTATCAATAAATTGGAATCAATTGATGACAAGAGCTTTTACCAATCGTTAATTTAAGAGAAGCGAAAAATGACAACAAAAAAACGAATAGCTTTGGTGGCTCATGATGATCGGAAAAATGATTTGGTTTCCTGGGCCAAAGATAATAAGGATAAATTAGCGCGACATGAACTAGTTGCGACGGGAACCACTGGCGCTTTGTTGGCTGAAAACTGCCAATTGGAAGTCAAACGATTAAAAAGCGGGCCTCTGGGCGGTGATCAGCAATTGGGAGCTATGATCGCTGACAATCTTCTGGATATTATCATTTTCTTTTGGGACCCCATGACATCTCAACCCCATGATGTTGACGTGAAAGCTTTGCTTCGAATGTCCGTCCTCTATAATATTCCAACAGCATGTAATCGTGGCACTGCCGATTATTTAGTGACCAGTCCGAATTTTGGCGGGGACTACAAACCGGTTCTCAAAGATTATGGTGTGTATTTGAAAAGAGATGTAGCAACCGAGTAAGCGCGGATGATGAAAAACCACAAAATAGATGCCATAAAGTCGAGTTTCCCCTTTTGTCGGATTTAATAAAAAATGATAATTCTAGCTTCTCTGAAAGCGATAGATCGCTGGAGACAACGGAGGTAAAAAAGGCGGGTCGGATTCATCTTTTAAGATTATTGAAGACAAATCCGAGTATTGCCTGTCAGGAAGAAAAAAGTGGTAACTGAGATTTGAGGGATGCCAAGTTGGTTCGTAATAACGCACCATAATAATTCGGAGTGGCATTGGGTTCTTATAAATTGCTTTTCTCAAGTATGAAATTGACAGCCTGGGTAAAAGTTCGAAGAACCGGAGTCGCTGGATATTTAGATGCTACATTCATCGATTCTGATTCCCCTTGTCCGGTTTGGAGCAAAAGCCCCGTAATATTGGAATTAATTGCCAGTTCGATATCACAGATTTTATCGCCCAGCATAAAGGACCCAGGTAGATCGATTTCATAATCTTCGCACGCTTGTTTAATCATGCCTGGCCCTGGTTTTCGACAATCACATCGAATATTATATGGTTTTTGTCCGGAAGGATGATGGGGGCAATAATACATATGGTCCAACGTGACACCATGACTGCTCAGAGATTGATTGATGTGCTCAAAGGATTGCCGGATGAAAGTTTCCGGAAAATATCCGCGAGCGACACCGGATTGGTTGGTAACCATAATCAGTTTAAAACCGGTCGAGTGAAGTTGCCCTAAACCTTTGGGGACATCGGTGTATATTTGAATATCTTCTAACTTGGAAAGATGACGGACATCATGAATGAGGACACCATCACGATCAAGAAAAATCGCAGCTTGGCGGGTCATCGTTTGTTATGTAATAAAGAACCAGATTAGTTTTTGTCATTTTGTTTTAGAGAAAACACAATAAAAGTCTGACACGATCAATCGAAAAAGGGAATTACGGAGTGAGCGACTGGGGTAATATACTATCCGGAAGATTGTAATAAAACAAATAATTCGCTTATCAAATTTAAAACTGAATAATTAAACGGAGTGTTCCATGACCGGTGACGAGATTAGAACGGCTTTTATAGAGTATTTTGAATCAAGAGGGCATAAACATGTGAGAAGTTCTTCATTGGTGCCTCATAATGATTCGACGATCCTGTTTACCAACGCGGGAATGAACCAATTTAAAGATTACTTTTTAGGGAATCAAGTACCGAAATATACCCGAGCGGTAACATCACAAAAAGTTATGCGAGCCGGCGGAAAACATAATGACTTGGAGAATGTCGGTCGAACTGATCGACACCATACCTTTTTTGAGATGCTCGGTAATTTTTCTTTTGGTGACTATTTTAAAAAAGAGGCGATAGAATATGCCTGGGAGTTTTTGGTCAAGTGTTTAAAACTCGACGAAGGCAAGCTTGTTGTTTCGATCTATCGGGACGACGAGGAGGCTTTAAAAATTTGGCGTGATGTCATTGGCGTTCCTGAGGAAAAAATTGGTCGCTTGGGCGAAAAAGACAATTTTTGGTCAATGGGAGATACCGGCCCTTGCGGTCCTTGTTCAGAAATCCATTATCTCTTGCGTCCGATGCCAGAAGGAAAAAGCGTTCAAAAATGCCTGGAAGATGATGACGGGACATTTCTTGAGGTATGGAATCTGGTATTTATGCAGTATAATCGAGATACCGATGGTACGATGAATCTACTGCCAAAACCCAGTATTGACACCGGAATGGGTTTGGAACGAATTGCCTCGGTCGTGCAAAACCATACCAGTAACTACGAAGCAGATATTCTAAGTACATTGGTGAACCAGATCGCGGACGCGGCAAAGTATATAATTGGATCGACTGAGGAGGGCGACGTTTCTTGTCGTGTAATCGCTGATCATTTAAGAGCCTCTGTGTTTCTGATAGCGGATGGGGTGATTCCCTCAAATGAAGGACGAGGATATGTTTTACGACGGGTTATTCGAAGGTCCGCTCGACATGGGAAAGAGCTTGGATTTCAGACCGGATTTTTTGCCAAGTTAGTGAGAGGATTTGTCTTAACCATGAAAGAGGCATATCCGGAAACGGAGGAAGCCGAAGAATACATCACCATTCTAGTGGAACAGGAAGAGAAGCGATTTGGCGCGACTTTGAGCCAAGGCATGAAAATACTGGATGAACTGATTGAGAAGACAAAGACATCAGGAAAGCCTGTCATTGATGGCGCCGATATTTTTAAACTATATGATACCTTTGGATTTCCACCCGATTTGGCTGATGATATCCTGCGAGACAATGGTCTTACATGTAATCAGGAATCCTATGACAATGAAATGGAGCAACAGCGATCGCGCGCTAAAGCGGCCCAGGATGGGAAAAGTGTTGGGCTCAAAGTTGACGCGATCTATCTGGAGCTGATGGAGGAAGGTTTGGCAAATCGCTTTGTCGGATATGAGACCACGGAATGCGACACGATTATCAAAGCTGTGATGAGAGATGGCCAACGAGTCGATACGATTAATAAGGGTGATCAGATAGAAGTTGTGTTGGAAAAAACCCCATTTTATGCCGAGTCGGGAGGCCAGGTGGGGGACCAGGGAGAGATCATTCATGATGAGTTTAGAATTGAAGTTAATGACGCGCAAAGTCCCGTGACCGGATTAAACTTAGCCAAAGGCGAGGTGATCACTTGTATGGTTAACGCGTTTGATATCAGTAATTGCCCGGTGACCGTAATTGTTGATACCAATATTAGAACACAAACAGAACACAACCACACTGCCACGCATTTACTGCAGTCCGCTTTAGTCACAGTTCTTGGAGATCATGTAAAACAATCCGGATCGCTGGTTAATGCTGAAAAATTACGATTTGATTTCAGTCATTATGCCCAAGTTTCCAAAGATCAGCTCAATGACATTGAGACTATTGTCAATAAAGCGATCCATGCCAACGAATCGGTTAGCGCCGAATCGATGTCATTTGACCAAGCGATCGCTGGTGGTGCTTTGGCTGTTTTTGGTGAGAAGTACGGTGACGAAGTAAGGGTTATAACGGCAGGTTCAACCAGTCGGGAGCTTTGCGGAGGATGTCATACCAGCGCGACAGGAAACATTGGGGTATTTAAACTGGTGAATGAACAGTCAATCGCGGCGGGTATTCGAAGAATTGACGCGATTACGGGAACAACCGCAGTCGGGTGGATTCAAAACCATTTAAATACCCTGGACGGCATCTCTCAACGATTAAAAGTACCGATGTCCGATGTTAGTGAACGGATTCAGCAGATGGAAAAGCAAGCCAAAGAAAAGGATAAAACAATTGAGTCACTGAAAAAGGAATTGCAGACCATTGCCGCTGAAAAATCACTTTCGCAAGTTAAGCCTATCGGAAACATTGACACCTTGATTTTAGAAGTTGATGAGAAAGTCAATCTGAAAACTCAATCCTTTATCTTGCTTAAGTTATTAAAAAAGGGTGTGATTTTACTGAGTCAGCTCAACAAATCCAAAATATCAGTGTTAATGGCTGTCACCAAAAATCTGACGGACACCGTTAACGCCGGTGAGTTGATCAAAGAACTATCACCTCTGATTTCAGCCAAAGGTGGGGGTCGGGCAGATATGGCGCAATGTGGTGGTGATAATCCCCTTGGTTGGACTGAGTTTAAAAAACAATTCGAATTAAAAATCGAAGCGGCCTCCAAATAGTAATGTGATTAATCGAGTAAATTGTCGTAATTGTTCAGCTAATTTTTCTCTGGTGGCCCATAGTCTCGAGAGCTGTGGAGTCTGTATGATTTTACCTTAAGACTCCGCAAGGCTATGCCATTACGGAGCCACCGGGGATTTTAAAAGCGGATTTTTTTGTTTCGTATGGGCTTGAAATCTATTTTTGTTTTTCAGCTGCGGTCAGCTCACGAAAAACAAAAAGCCCTATAAAGGCTTTTTATCGTCCGTTATGATACCAAATCTCTGTAGACTGTCTAATGTAAGCGGGTTAGCAAAAACCCGTCAAAAACCTTGTCAAGTAAAAAATGAACTTTTTGCACTTTTTTTAATAAGTTCTGAATAGATACAAATTATCAATGAATGTAGTTGCGATTTACTCTATAACACCGACAGATGATCAGGCTCTCCTCCCAAGTAGTGAATTCCTGCCGTAAAGTAGAAAATTCGTAAGATTCGTCCTTTATCGTCCCGAATGATAAAAGGAGGCAGTTCAACGGTTTTCTTAAAAAAACCATTGAGGCGATCATGATAGGAATTGTAGGTGTCAGTGACGTAGATTGTGTTGGCCCCGATTTTCTTTTTCCCTTTTTGCCAGATGAGAATGTCTTTGCCGTGAATACCATCCTTGGGAAAATTCATTAAGTAAAACTGAGGATGGCCCGGGGTATAAAAGCCAAGCATTGAAGCAATGCTGTAGTCTTTGGAGGTAAAGAAAAATCCTTCTGGTTTGGATGCCCATTCTTTTTCTAATTGCCGGATTTTTTCTCCGACAGCACGCCATCCGTAATAATGAGATAATATAGGTTGGTCACCGCCAACTTGTTGAGTATAAAGCATCCGATCCGGGAAGAAAAAACTTGGCTTCATCATTGGCGCGGTAATACCCAAAATCAAAACCACAGAAGTCACAAGCGCCAATTTAAATTCAAGTCGACGGATCATTCTTTCAAATTGAACGAATTTTTGTCGGGAATAAAACCAGGCGGTGATTAAAACTGAACTTGCCGGATAAACAGCGGCGAGCCAGTGCGCGCCAATTCGGATATTAAATGAGAGCAATAAAAAGCAGAGTAACGGAAACGCGACCACATAACTAACCATTTTTATGGAGTCTGCTGTTGGGCATGATGTGTCTTTCACTTTTTTTTGAAACGGATTCAAAAACCGAAAAAGCGCCAATAGCAGAATGATCCAGAGTACGGGGGAAACCGCTAATAGCTGAGCACCCAAAAAAATGAGGGGTTTGAGTAAATCGAAGCCGCTGTTTTGATGGCGAACGATAAAGTTAAATTGAAAAGTTAACCATTCATTTTGATAATTCCAGATTAGAAAAGGGCTAAAAATCAACCAAGCAATCAGAAAGGCTAAGTAAGGTTCCTTGATGAATAGCAAAGACCGATACTTCGGATTAAAAACCAGAAAAAGGAACAGTCCGGGGAAAAACAGGATTGCCATAAATTTACTTAAAAGCATTCCTCCGCAGGTTAAAGCGGCTAGGTACCAGGCGGCCTTATTGTTATCGATTACAGCTCGTCTCACGTATAGAACGCTTAGCGTGTAAAAACAGATCAGACTTGAATCGGTTGTTATTCCGGTGCCAAAAACCAAAGAGAGAGGCATCAGAGAACAAATAATGGTGGCCACGAACGACACCGTTGTTTTCTTGCTGATATCCAACGCTATCTGATAAACGGCGAATAAGCTAATGATATGCAGCAAGATTGATGTCAACCGAATTGTATATTGGGTCGTAGTGAATATGTTGGTAACCAAAGCGATTAACCATGCCGTCATAGGCGGATGGGCATAATAACCAAATGCCAGATGACGGGACCATTCCCAAAAAGATGCTTCATCTCCTTGTAGTGGCGGGAAAACAGCAAGAATGGAATGATAGAAATATACAAAAATAATCAGGTATGCGAATTTTCGATGGCGTCGCAGTAATTTCATCTTCCCTGTTGACATGATATTGGTTTTGTTCTGTTTTTTTGAAACTCAAATGAGTGTATATTGATAGTGTTAATGATCTGCCAATAAACGATTCCCTTGTTCTTCTCGCAGAAAGATGATGTTTTGAATGACACGCAAAAGCGATTTTTTACGAAACAGCGGTAAATTGCAATCAACTAAGCTCGAATTTGCTTGTATTTTTCATTAATTTTGATTAGCCAAATAACGCGTATGAAGCTTTCCGAAGTCGATAAATAGCTTAAGCAATTGGTTGGGAGTGGGATACAATGTACAGTTTTTCGGGTCAAGGCTAATATGATTAGAAGGTGGATAAACTCAAAAAATAGTTTGAGGGGCTTATTGGTGTTCCACTTTTCTTTGTGGTTGGTCATTGCGCTAATTTTGGATATCCACCCGGATATGGCCGATCACTGGATTTGGTCGCGAAATCTTGATTGGGGATACTACGAGCACCCGGCAATGGTCGCGTGGATGATGCGCCTGGCAACCATACTCATTCCAACCCATCCGATTATCGCTTTAAAAATAGCTTCCGTAGCGATTTCCACGATAATACTCTGGCTCGCCTATCGAGTGGCCGCCTCCTTTTTTTCCGAGAAGACAGCCTTAATCTATGTGTTAATACTTGAAGCGACACCCTATTTTTCAATGGGCTCGGTATTTTGGCATATTGATCAACCTTATATGATCTGCTGGTTGAGCGGTCTTTTAGTTTTTTCAAAGTTTATCCAAACCAGAAATCTTAATTGGATAATAGTATTTGGTTTTATCGCCGGCCTGGGGGCTGTATCAAAATACATCACCATTCTGTTTTATATTAGTCTTTTGATATGGTGTATTGTTGATCGTCGGTTCCGGCATTTATTGATCCGATGGCAAACATACGGTGCCTGTTTGATTTCGTTCGTGATTTTCTCCCCAATCTTCATTTGGAACGCTACCCATGATTGGATTTCTTTTCGGTTTCAGCTCGGAAGGGGATTAAGCGGGAGTTCTTATTTAGGAAAATTCCCTGAGCTGACGATTGGACATCTGTTGATCTTTTCCGTCGTTTTTAGCGTAATGGCATGGGGATTGTTGTTTACCCAAAAATTGACGGATCGTCCTTTTTCAGAAAAGGACAGTTTTTTATTGGCGACAGGGTTACTGCCTTTAGTGTTTTTCTCCGCGAGTAGCTTGCGAGGGAGCATCGCGGACCCGCACTGGCTGAATGTGTGTTATTTCAGTTTATTTATGTTGCTGGCTCGTTATATTGAAAAAGCCTTAGTTCAGGCTCACTCAGAGAAAAAATTTGGGTTGGTTTTTGGCGTTGCGTTTGCCGTGAACTTTGTTTTTCTTGGAATAGCTATTCTTCAAGTGTTTTACAGTATACTGCCTATTCCCCGGCATCTTGACATCTCAAAAAAAATAATTGCCTGGGATAAAACATCGCGACAAATAGAGTCTGTCCTGGATCGACTGAAAATTCCTGATCTTGATTTTGTAGTGACGAGGGAGTATCAATTAGCCGGAGTACTGGGACTGTATTTAAAGGCGATGCCACTTTCGCATACCATTGAGAAAAAAGAACGAAACATTTGGAGTCCGGTTGAACAGGTGAGGAAATCGAATTATATCGTTGTTTGTCCGCCGAATGAATGCGATGGAGTTGTTAGGCAAACCACGGAGAGGTTGAACTCAAGAGTAAAATTTGTAGAAACCATTCAAACTAATATAAATGGATATCTCGCGAGGGAGCTTTCCATTTATGTTCCCTCAAATAATAGTGTCCGGCGAAACCCATGACCATAGCTGTATTGATTCCTTGTTATAATGAGGAACTTACCATTGAAAAAGTTGTACAAGACTTTAAACGTGAGCTACCGGAAGCTGATATATACGTTTTCGATAACAGTTCCCAAGATCGAACGGCAGAGATTGCCGAAAAAGCTGGTGCGCTTGTTCGCAAGGAATTAACGCGGGGAAAGGGGAACGTCATTCGATCTATGTTTCGAATAATCGACGCGGATATTTATGTGATGGTCGACGGTGATGACACCTATCCGATTAGTGATGTGCGTAAACTAATTCAACCGGTTCGGGATGGTGACGCCGACATGTGTATCGGTGATCGGATAACCAATGGCACTTATAAAGATGAAAACAAACGAGCCTTTCACTCTTTTGGTAACAATCTGGTGAAACGATTAATAAATCGTTTGTTCAATGCCGATTTGAAAGATATTATGTCGGGATATCGGGTGTTTAGTCGAAGATTTGTAAAAAATACGCCTATTATTAGTGCCGGGTTTGAAGTAGAAACTGAGATGACCTTGTTCGCTCTGCATAATAAACTCAGAATTGTAGAAATTCCAATAAATTTTCGAGATCGCCCGGAAGGCAGTGAATCAAAAGTAAATACCTTTAGTGATGGTGGTAAAGTGCTTTTGACCATCTTCAATCTTTACAAAGACTTTAAGCCGCTAGCCTTCTTTGCCACTGTGACGATTATTCTCGCATTGGCTGGCCTGGTCGTGGGATTTCCGGTGATTGTTGATTATATTAATACAGGCTTGGTACCCAAGCTTCCGTCCGCGATATTGGCGACAGGGTGTATGATTTTATCCGCGGTCGCGTTTTCCAGTGGTTTGATTTTAGATACGATAGTAAAACATCACAGGCAAAGTTTCGAAGTCCATCTGAAACAAGTGGATAAATAAGCGAATAATTGGATAAAGTGCTGGTTTTCAATAGTTGATTTCTCATTAAGTGAGCCAGACCTAAAAGCACATACTGATCTGGTCAGTAAATGGTGAATATTAATAGGGTGTTGAAAATAAAATCTATCATTTATGGTTTTGGGGTTTTCATTGCTTTGGGGTGTAGTGGCACTTCCAGTGATAGCCAATCTCAACGCCGAAATTTCTATACTCCGCCCAATTGGAAGCAACCAATAGTCAATAACGCAAAAATCATTACACGGGAAACTCCTAAAAGCGATAATAAAAACCAGGCTGATGATAAGGCGGCGCAAATTCCCGCGCCCGCTAGCATGGATAAAAGTCAGTCAAAATTGATATTAAGCCCCTCGGAAAGGGAACAAATGGACGGATATGCATCATGGTACGGGCCAAATTTTCATGGTAAAAAAACAGCCAATGGAGAAATATATGATCAGAATGAAATGACCGCAGCACATAAAATTTTACCGATGAATACCATTGTGAGAGTAACAAGCTTGGAAAACAATCAGGTGATAGTTGTCAGAATCAATGATCGAGGACCATACAAGAAAAACAGAATTATTGACTTGACTAAGAAATCAACTGAAATGCTGGGTTTTTTAGAGCAGGGGACAGCCAGAGTATCGTTGGATGTGATCAGCTTCCCAAAAGATTTTGACCATGCGAAGGGATTAAAGCCATATAAACAGGTTGTGGTCCAGCTAGCTGCCTTTAGTGCACTGGATCGAGCCGTTCGGTTTAAGGATCAGTTGCAAAAGAAATACACAAAAATTCCATTTTTGATTGACACCAATAATAAGGGTAGTTTCGCGGTTGTAGCAGGTCCATACGATGAGAGATCACGCGCCAAAGAAATCGCGAGTGCTTTAAAAGCAGATGGCGTGGAAGGATTTGTCAGAAGTTATAGAAAATAGTAGCGTGGAACACCCACCCTTTTTAATGAGCTGAATAAAAACCAAATGAATCATCGGCCAAAGTTCTTCATTTCAGTCGACAAATTGTTTTTGATTATCTTCCGAATGATTGGGGAGCAGCGACTGTTTTCTCCTCAAGAGCACCTTGGTGCAGTGAGTCTCCGTATAGATAGTAGTGATCGTCTTCTATACTTTGCCGTTTTTTCCCCCAATACAAAAATATACCGATAAATGAGGCCACTCCCGCAATAACTGATAATATTCTCCACATATTTTTTTTGGTTAGAGTCAAACTTAGTACGCTGTCAATTGGAAATAGTCTAGGTCAATCTTTGTTATGAATCAATAAGAGAATCTGACAAGACGGAAAAAAGCGACAAAGGATAGCTAATTTAATCAACATCGCTGTTAGCTTTTCAGGTATTAGAAGTAGAAAATATACAATCACCTTAAAGTGATTACTCTTTTGGGGGAACCGGCCCTTCCCAAATCTCCAAATAATATCCGATTTTCTCTTATTTGAGGCGGGTACAGTTTAATATGGTGTTTGGGAAAAGGATAGAATTATTCGCGCTGGCGAATAATCTCATTGCTAAACAGCAAGAAAAAAATTAGGAATGTGTGACAAAGATAGCCGGTGTTGATGACAAAATACCTCGATACGGAAAAGACCGCTTGGCACGTGTTATGGATTCTAGCGATTTTGAGGCACTGAATGAATTTGACAGTTTAAATGTCCTGTTGAGGGCCACGCTGGTGAGAATTAATCAGCAATTCCATAAAATCAGAAGAATAAAAAAAACGTAATTAAGCATAGAATATATGATTGGAATAATTTTAGCCGGAGGAAGCGGCACTCGGCTTTGGCCGTTTAGTCGAACCATGTCGCCAAAACAATTTTTAAACCTTGGGTCTACTCATAAATCACTCCTTCAGGATACTTTTCAACGTTTGTTATCCCTGGTTGATACCAACAAAATCTATGTGATTGGATCCAAATACCATAGAGTTGAGTTGGTAAAGCAAATACAACAAGTATGTGAGGATTTTCCCGTTGAGAATATATTGTTTGAGCCCATGGGACGTAATACGGCTCCGGCGATTCTTTGGGGGTTATCATGTATACCTGAAAACTTGTGGGATAATCCGGTAGTTATCTTACCGGCTGATCATTTGATTCAAAAGGAGAAACAGCTTTTCGAATATTTTGCGGATGGGCAGACATTGGCAAAAGATGGCTGGATCGTAACTTTTGGCATTCAAGCGGATCGACCGGAAACAGGGTATGGATACATTAAATCGGGTGATCCGCTAAAAAAGGGGTATAAAATCGATAGATTCGAAGAAAAACCCAATCAGAAAAATGCGGGGAAGTTCATAAAATCGAAAAAATACACTTGGAATTCAGGTATTTTTATGTCGACGCCGCGAGTTTTACTCAATGAATTTCAAACCTTATGTCCCAAACTGTTTGAGTGTTTTTTCAACTCAGACATGCGGATACAATACAATCACGATAACGGGGAAAGTATAAAACTCATTTTTCAAAAAGTGGAGCCTGACTCCATTGACTACGCATTGTTGGAAAAATCGGATAAAGTTGCCGTGATCCCGATGGATATCAATTGGAATGATTTGGGAAGTTGGGAAAGTATCTATGAGGTGAGTCAAAAAGATGAGAACCAAAATGTTACGCGAGGGAATGTTATCCTCCAAGATAGTGAACGTTGTCTGATTTTTTCAGACAAGAAGCTGATTACCTGCGTGGGATTGCAAAATATTATTATTATAGAAACCAGCGACGCTCTTTTGGCATGTGATTTAAGACGTTCACAAGATGTAAAAAAATTGGTGGGAACTCTCAAGAAAGAGGACCGAGCCGAGTATAAATTTCATACGAAAGTGATGCGACCTTGGGGGAGCCATCAGGATATGTATCAAGGAAATGGTTATAAAATTCGATTGATGAAAGTGAATCCCGGGAAAAGTATTTCACTGCATCGCCACTTCCATCGAAGCGAACATTGGGTGGTTGTTGAGGGAACCGCTGAAGTCACTCAAGGAACGGACAATTTCTTTTTAGTGGAGAGTGAGTCGACTTTTACCAAAAAAGCCACGCTCCATAGTTTGAAAAATCCGGGTTCGGTGCCCCTTGAGATACTGGAAGTCCAGCAGGGAGATTATTTGGATGAAAATGACATTCACCGGCAAAAACGGGAGGAATAAAAAAAGCCCTCGCTTCGGGATAACCCGGGCGAAAGCTTTCGCGATTCAATGAATCATCGCGATAGAGAGACTACACTTCAATTACAAATTTTTCAGTTTCCTCATTCCATGTGACAAACAGATACCAGGCCAGCAATACAACAATGATCACACCCATGCCGATTGCCCAGGGCAGGTAATTCGGAACAAAAAACTTTTCCCCGATCAGTTTTGTAAAGGTCGGAGAGGCTTTCATTAATGCCTTAAATAACGAGTTGAATATCGCAAAGAAAAATAACGCGACAATCAACTTGATCTGACCTTCCCCGGCTCTAAATGCGCACCCGCTTCCGCAACCGCCAGCGAGGATCATGCCAAAACCAAATATTAATCCTCCAAAAAGGCTTCCGAACCAAAATGTATTGGTAACGTAAACATTCTCTGCCCGCACGCCTCCCCATTTTAATACGGCATAAGCTAGCATGGCGATGATTAGGCTGACAATGACGGCTTTGGTTTTATCGCTTTCTCCGGTCATAAACGGATCACGAAAAGCCGCTACAAAACATAAACGACTTCTTTGGAATACTATGCCGATGGCGACAGTACAAAGAAGTAATCCTCCTGTGGTTGTATAAGCTTCAAGACTATATAAATGAGCGGCCGTAATCACCGCTAACAGAGCCGCGATACCAAAATATGGTTGGAATGGGCGCCAGTCGAGTTTTTCTCCGGAACCTCCGCCTACAGAACCGGTTGTAAGGTTTTCCATTTCCCAGTATAGATAACGAATCCCTAAGTTGGCGCCGATCAACAGTCCGCCAGCCATTGTAAGACCGCTTAATGAAAGCGATGCCAATGCTTGATAGAATCCACCGAGGTTGCATCCGCCAGCCAGTGCGGAACCAATACCCAGTAGTGTTCCGCCGATTACACCTTTGATCAGTTCCAATCGTGGCGCGTTTTGGATTTTGAATTGCCTGCTGAGTAAAGCAGAGGCAAAGGCCCCCCAAAGCAGACCAAACATCAGCACGGAACCAGACGATGTCAACGCGGAGGCAGGTTGCTTATTGTATAAACCTACCGCATAAAATAACCAGTCTGCCCAATTTCTCAAACCTCCGACAACTCCCCAAGGTCGGGAAATTGTAAAAGCAATAATACTAAAAATTGCCAGTAATAATCCGGCCGTATAAACTGACCATTGACGGTCAAATATATTGGCGTATCCCCCTTTGATAATTCCGACCAGAACACTGCTTTCCTTTGCTTCGTCGTTCATGATTTTTCTCCTAGCATCCCTCTTCCACCAGCGGTTCTGAATCGTCCGTTACGTCCTCTTGTTCAGGAGTCGCGACTTGCGGAAGTTGTTCAGCAGCCGCGCTCGCGGCCGGGAGCTGATTGCATGATTGTTGCCCCAAGACTTGTATTCTTGAACCCATGGAAGTTCCGGGAGACAGCAGATCTCTGTTCTCTTTCGCCTCAACTTTTTCCGCCAAAGCAAATAAAACAGATTGATCATAGAAACGCCAAGCTTTCTTGGAGCTTGGGTCCGCGATAGTAGCCCGTCTAAAAAACTCTTTGGCATCCTGGAATTGACCCCTTTGATATGCCTCTTTCCCAAATCGAATCATTTTTGCGCAGAGTAATTTATCCGGAACAAATTTTATACTGTCATCAGCATATACGCTTGACGATGATATTTGAGCAGCCCCAAAAAGCACCGCCAACACAAAAAAAAGTGATCTGAAAGTCATTTTTCCTCTTCAAACAAATTTGATTATGATGAATCAATATGATTACTGATAATCTATTTTGCATGTGACAAAACAAAGAACCAGAAATAAAAAACCGTATTGACATCCGAATAACGCGGTTGCTTGGTGTCAAATCGTTTTAAAATCTGCCTTGTAACGTGGTAAAAAAATAAACTAAGTAGTGGAATAAGACAACTGATTTATAAATTTATTCACCTGATTATCGTAATTGTTCAGCTAATTCCTTTCTGGTGGCTCCATAGTCTCGAAGAGCTATGGAGTCTGTATGATTTTACATTAAGACTCCGCCATTACGGAGCCACCGGGGAATGCCTGTCATCCCCGCGGATACGGGGATCTAGATTCCCACTTTTGCGGGAATGGCTCTTCCTTAACCATTGCCTCAGCGGAGCTTAGATTCCCGCTTTCGCGGGAATGACAGGGGGTGATCAAAAAAATAAGCTTGCGAATTGTGCCTAATCATAAAATTTTAAATGTAAAGGGCGTGCTGTCACTTGAGAGGAACCGGAAATGTGTTGATGCTTTTCACTGCCGGTATCCGGAGCGGCCAATGCCCAATCTAAAATACCAAATTACCAACTCACTGTCCGCCTCGTACACAACGGACATAGTTGTCATCGGTCTTCCTGTTGTAGATCGAGACGCCAGTGCCGAAGTCCACGCTCCACATGTAGTCCACGCTCCACCCGGTGATAGTGGACGACCAATAGGGCCAGGAATCTGTACCGGAGAAAAGGCTGTCGATTGCCGGAGTTTTATCGGTATCCACGATGGATTCCAGTTCACCAATATCGGGAAGACGCCAATCGCTCTGCCCCCCCAAAGTAAGCCCTTCGCAATAGGACAGGGCCTCCTCCCACTCGCGCATTTCGTCATCATCTGCCTGCTGCCAGATAAGACCGGTAGCATTGTCGATAAGCGTCCCGTCGTTATAGTCCGCATAGCCACGTATTACTCGTACACAACGGACATAGTAGTTACTGTTCTTATCGGTGTCGTTCACGTAGCCATCGTTGAAGTTCACGTACCACGCGTCGTACGAATAGCTCGCGTCGGTCGTGGACGACCAATAGTACCAGGCTTCTGTATCGGAGAAATAGCTAGTGTTGATTGCCGGGCTATAAGTGTCTCTATCCACGATGGATTCCAGTTCACGAATAGTGGGAAGATGCCAACCGCTATGCCCCCCCAAAGTAAGCCCTTCGCAATAGGACAGGGCCTCCTCCCACTCGCGCATTTCGTCATCATCTGCCTGCTGCCAGGCAAGACCGGTAACATGATCGGTGACTGTCCCGTCGTCATTGTCCGTATAGTCATCATTTACTGTCTCTCCGTCTCGTACACAACGGACATAGTTGGTATCAGTCTTAGGGTTTTTGTTCACGTCGCCATATTCAAAGTTCACATCCCACGCGTCGTCCGTATTGCCCTGGTATCCATCGGACGCCCAATGGGACGAGGAATAGGAACCTATATCAGGGAAATAGCTCTCGTCAATTGCCGGCTCATCAGTTCCGTAATTCACAATACTGAACAGCTCTCTGGTATTCGGTAAACGCCAGTCTGATTTGCTTGCGAGGGTTAAGTACTTACAATGAGCCGCCGCTTCTGACCAAGTGTATTCATCACCTATGAACTCTTTTTCCCATATCAGCCCGGTATTATTATCCGTGATGGTTTCATCGCCATTATCCGTATATGAGAGTGGGTTGATGGTATAAAAACCATCATCATAATCGACATATGAAGCTTCCTGTCCCGTATCGGGAAGGGCTAAAGCATATATCGATACAGTGTTTGTATTTGTAAAGAAATCGTCACTCACTGACAGTTTTACTTCGTAGTCTCCCGCTTTATCGGGAGTGAACGTAGGAGTCAAGGTGTCGGAATTCTCTAAATCAGTTGTGCTGTTATCGGGCTTT